>JAUHZL010000153.1 GCA_030425945.1 Alphaproteobacteria bacterium
CGGTGGCCAGCGCCGAGGTCGCGCCCGCACCGGCCCCCCCGCGCCCCGCCGCGCAGGTCATCACCGTGCAGCCGGGCTTCACGCTGTGGGGCATCGCGCAGGACATGATGGGACAGGGCGAGATGTACGTTCAGGTCTACGAGGCCAACAAGGACCAGATCCGCGACCCCGACCTGATCTATCCCGGGCAGGTGTTCACCCTGCCGGGCCAGAACTGAGCCGGACCCGGGGCAGACCCGGGCCGGACCTGAGCACGGGCGCACAGCCCGCGCTCTGGCCATTCCCCGCGCCCGCCCCTAAGGTCGCGCTCCGTCCAGACCGGAGCCTGCCCGCATGACCGACGCCGCCCGCGCCACCGCCCAGACCACCGCCGCCGAAGCGGAGGCCGACCGCCGGTCGGGCTGGCGCACGATCCGCAAGGTCGCCCCCTACCTGTGGCCCGAGGACAAGCCCTGGGTGAAGCAGCGGGTGGTGATCTCGCTGCTGGTGCTCGTGGCCTCGAAGCTGGTCGCGGTGGGCACGCCGTTCTTCTACAAGGCCGCCGTCGATGCGCTGTCGGGCGACGCCGGGCAGGCGATGCTGGTGGCCATCGGGGCGGTCGGGCTGACCGTCGCCTATGGCATGGCCCGCCTGATGACGGTGGGGTTCCAGCAGTTGCGCGACGCGGTCTTCACGCGGGTGGGCCAGCGCGCGCTGCGCCAGCTTGCGCTCGAGACCTTCACGCATATCCACGCGCTGAGCCTGCGCTACCACATCACGCGCAAGACCGGCGGCCTGAGCCGGATCATCGAGCGCGGCGTGAAGGGCGTCGACTTCCTGCTGCGCTTCCTGATCTTCTCGATCGGACCGCTGGTGCTGGAACTGGTGCTCGTCTCGGCGGTGCTGTTCTTCCTGTTCGACGCGACCTATCTCGCGGTCCTCGTCGTCACCATCGCGATCTACGTCTGGTTCACCTTCAAGGTCACCGAGTGGCGGGTGAAGATTCGCAAGCAGATGAACGAGCAGGACACCGACGCCAACCAGAAGGCGATCGACAGCCTGCTCAACTTCGAGACGGTGAAGTACTTCGGGGCCGAGTCCCGCGAGGCCGAGCGCTATGACCGCGCGATGGCGCTCTACGAGCAGGCAGCGATCAAGACCAACTATTCGCTGGCCTTCCTCAACTTCGGCCAGTCCTTCCTGATCACCACGGGCCTCGTGATCGTCATGGTGCTGGCCGCGCTCGGGGTGCAGAACGGCACGCTGACGGTGGGCGACTTCGTGATGGTCAACGCCTACATGATCCAGATCACCATGCCGCTGAACTTCCTCGGCACCGTCTACCGCGAGATCCGGCAGGCGCTGGTCGACATGGGCGAGATGTTCGACCTGCTGGAGCAGCCCGCCGACGTGAGGGACGCGCCCGATGCCCGCCCGCTGGAGGTGCGCGGCGGCGAGATCGTGCTGGACGACGTGCGCTTTGCCTACGATCCGGCGCGGCCGATCCTGAAGGGCGTGTCGATCCGCGTCGGCCCCGGCGAGACGGTCGCCATCGTCGGGCCGTCCGGCTCGGGCAAGTCCACCATCGGGCGGCTTCTTTTCCGCTTCTACGACGTGACCGGCGGCGCGCTCCGGATCGACGGGCAGGACGTGCGCGCCGTGACCCAGCAGAGCCTGCACGACAGCATCGGCGTGGTGCCGCAGGACACGGTGCTCTTCAACGATACGATCCGCTACAACATCGCTTATGGCCGGGCCGGGGCGACGCAGGACGAGATCGAGGCCGCGGCGAAGGCAGCCCGCATCCACGACTTCATCCTCGGTCTGCCGGAGGGCTACGAGACCAAGGTCGGCGAGCGCGGGCTCAAGCTGTCGGGCGGCGAGAAGCAGCGCGTCGGCATCGCCCGGACGCTGCTGAAGAACCCGCCGATCCTGCTGCTGGACGAGGCGACCAGCGCGCTCGACACCCAGACCGAGCGCGATATCCAGGACAGCCTCAAGGCGATGGGGCAGGGCCGCTCGGTCATCACCATCGCGCACCGGCTCTCGACGGTGGTCGATGCCGACCGGATCGTGGTGCTGGAGCAGGGCGAGATCGCGGAGGAGGGCACCCACGACACGCTGGTGGCCCAGGGCGGCCGCTATGCCGCGATGTGGGCGCGCCAGCAGTCCGAGGATGCAACGGAAACCGCCGCCTGAGCCGGGCCCGGGCGGCGGTTAGTGCGCGACGCGCAGGCCCCGTCAGGCGTTGGCTTCGCGGATCTTGTCGGCGGCGGCCTTGTCGAAGGTCACGCCGTTCTGTTCCAGCAGGGTGTCGAGCTCGCCCGAGAGGGTCATCTCGGTGACGATGTCGCAACCGCCGACGAACTCGCCCTTGACGTAGAGCTGCGGGATGGTCGGCCAGTCCGAGTAGTCCTTGATGCCCTGGCGGATGTCGGCATCGGCCAGCACGTTCACGTCGGTGAAGTCGACGCCCATGAAGTTCAGCACGCCGACCACGCGGCTGGAGAACCCGCATTGCGGCATCATCTTGGTGCCCTTCATGAAGAGCACCACGTCGTGGCCCTTCACCATCTCGTCGATCTGCGTCTTGACGTCGGTCATTGGGGTCTCCGTTTCCAGGTCCGGCGGTCACGCTTTCGCCGGACGCGCCAATATCTCAGTCCGTGGCGGCTCAGCCCGCCCAGTGTCCCGATCGTGTCGCATGCCCGGACGAACAGGACCAGCCCGAAGCCCGCCGCCGCGACCGGCAGCGCCCAGGGCAGGGTCTCGGATATCCAGGCCGCGACATGAGGATTGATCACTCCGGCGCGCGCGTGGTCAGCGCCAGCGCGTGCAACTCGCCCTGTGCCCCGTCCATCTTGCCCTTGAGCGCGGCATAGACCGCGCGCTGCTGCTGGACGCGGTTCAGGCCGCGGAAGCTTTCGTCCACGACCTCGGCGGCGAAATGCGCGCCGTCATCGCCCTGCACCGTGATCTTCGCCGCCGGGAAGCTCTCCCGGATCAGATCGTGGATATCCTGGGCGCTGATGGGCATGGGCAGAAACTCCGTATTCGTCATGTGGGAATTTAAGCCCACGCCCGCGCCGCCGCAAGGTCGGCCGATGTCGCGGGGCGACCTGCGGAATTCCGCATCCGCCGGTTTTCCGCACTCGGGCCCGGCGCGCGCCCGGCGCAAGCTCAGAGGGCAGCAAGACAGGGAGACAGACCCATGCCGAGAGGCGGACAGTCATCGGGCGGCGGCACGATCCGCGGCAACAACAGGGACAACGTCCTGACCGGCACGAATGCCGACGAATTCGTCTTCGGGCGCGGGGGCGACGACGTGATCGACACCGGCGGCGGCAACGACGTGGCCACCGGCGGCAGCGGCGCGGACACCTTCGTGATCGGGCCGGGGACGGGCGTGCTGACCATCACCGATTTCGAGGACGGGGTGGACCACATCGACGTGTCGGCCTTCGGGATCAACCCGAACGATCCGTGGGGCGGGCAGTATGGCGGCTATCTCGCCGACCTGAACGGCGACACCTACCTGACCTTCTACGATCTCACGACCGGGCAGGAGGTGGCCGAGGTCATCCTGCAGAACTTCGACTACACGCTGATCGACATCAGCGACTACATCTTCTGAGGGGGAGGGGCGGCTCAGGCCGCCCCGTCGAAGATCTCGCCGAACCGCGCGCGCCAGACGGCGTCAAGCTCGGCCAGCGGCGCCGCGGAGGGGCCGAGGCGCACCGCGTCGCCGCCGAACCGGCCCACGGTCGTCAGGGTCACGCCCGCCTCGGCCGCGGCCACCATCAGCGCCTCGGCCTTGTCGAAGCTGGTGGCGATCAGGTAGCGGCCCTGGTCCTCGCCATAGAGCGTGGCGCAATCCCCGGCGTCGAGCGTCACGCCGACGCCCGCGTTGGCGGCCATCTCGAAGGCGGCCAGCGCGAGACCGCCGTCCGACAGGTCCGAGCAGGCGACGATCCACTGGCGGTTGGCCAGCACGAAGGCGCCATGCGCGGCCTCGGCGGCGAGATCGACGTGCGGGGCGTCGCCCTCTTCCCGGTGCAGTACCTCGGCGAGGAACGCCGATTGGCCCAGGTGTCCGGCGGTCGTGCCGAGCACAAGCGCCACGTGCCCGTCGCGCGGTTGCCCGGCGATCACCTCGTCGAGGTGGTCGATCAGGCCGACCGCGCCGATGGTGGGGGTGGGCAGGATCGCGCGGCCGTCGGTTTCGTTGTAGAGGCTGACGTTGCCCGAGACGATCGGCGCGTTGAGCGCCGCGCAGGCCGCGCCGATGCCCTGGATCGCGCCGACGAACTGGCCCATGATCTCGGGCTTCTCGGGATTGCCGAAGTTGAGATTGTCCGTGCAGGCCAAGGGCTTCGCGCCCACGGCGAACAGGTTTCGGCAGGCTTCCGCGACCGCCTGCTTGCCGCCCTCCACCGGGTTGGCCTTGACGTAACGCGGGGTCACGTCGCTGGTGAAGGCCAGCGCCTTGTCGGTGCCGTGGACCCGCACGATCCCGGCCCCGAGGCCGGGCGCCTGCACGGTGTCGGCCATCACCATGTGGTCGTACTGCTCCCAGACCCAGGACTTGCGGGCATGGTTGGGCGAGGCGACAAGCGTACGCAGGGCGTCGATCGGATCGACCTCGGGCACGAAGTCGAGCGGCGCGGCTTCTGGCGTGGCGACCCAGGGCCGGTCGTATTCCGGCGCGCTGGACGACAGCTTCGACAGCGGCAGGTCGGCCTTCACGTCGTTGCCGTGCAGGATCAGGAAGCGGTCCTCGGCGATGGTTTCGCCCACGATCGCGAAATCGAGGTCCCACTTGTCGAAGACCGCCTTCGCCTCGGCCTCCTTCGCGGGGTCGAGGACCATCAGCATCCGCTCCTGGCTCTCGGACAGCATCATCTCGTAGGCGGTCATGTTGGCCTCGCGCACCGGCACGCGGTCGAGGTCGAGCCGGATGCCGAGGCCGCCCTTGTCGCCCATCTCGACGGCCGAGCAGGTCAGGCCCGCGGCGCCCATGTCCTGGATCGAGATCACCGCGCCGGTCTGCATCAGTTCGAGGCAGGCCTCCATCAGGCGCTTCTCGGTGAAGGGGTCGCCGACCTGCACGGTCGGGCGCTTCTCCTCGATGGTGTCGTCGAACTCGGCGCTGGCCATCGTCGCGCCGCCGACCCCGTCGCGCCCGGTCTTGGCCCCGAGATAGACCACCGGCCGCCCGACGCCCGAGGCCGCCGAGTAGAAGATGCCGTCCGCCGGCGCGAGGCCCGCCGCGAAGGCGTTGACGAGGCAGTTGCCGTTATAGGCCGGGTGAAACCGCACCTCGCCCGCCACGGTGGGCACGCCGAAGGCATTGCCGTAGCCGCCGATCCCCTCGACGACGCCGTGCACCAGTTGCCGCGTCTTCGGATGCGCCACCTCGCCGAAGCTCAGCGCGTTCATCGCCGCGATCGGGCGCGCGCCCATCGTGAAGACGTCGCGCAGGATGCCGCCCACGCCGGTCGCCGCGCCCTGGTAGGGTTCGATGTAGGAGGGGTGGTTGTGGCTCTCCATCTTGAAGACCACGGCCAGCCCGTCGCCGATATCCACGACGCCCGCGTTCTCGCCCGGACCGCAGATCACCTGCGGCCCAGTGGTCGGCAGGGTGCGCAGCCATTTCTTCGAGGACTTGTAGGAGCAGTGCTCGTTCCACATCGCCGAGAAGATGCCGAGTTCCGTGAAGGTCGGGGCGCGGCCGATGATCTCGAGGATCCGGTCGTACTCGTCCGGCTTCAGACCGTGGGCGGCAATCAGGTCGGGGGTGATCTCGGGCTCTTGCATCGACGGGCTCCTTCGCTCGCGCCCCGTTTAGGGCAAGGGCCGCACGGGGGGAAGGGTGTCGCTGCGGGGCGGGCCCGCGCTGCAAGGTCAGGCAACCTGCCAAAAAAAAGGCCGAGACGAAGCTCGGCCAAAGTCCAACAGGGAGGTATGAAGCAAGCATCTCTGCCCGACTTCATGAATTGGGACATAGAGACTGCCCAATTTTCGATCAAGGCACTAAAACGCCGCATCACCGCAAAGCCGGTATGCGGTCATTGCATAGATCTGCCGGCGGCTCAGCTTTGTCAGGAATCCCTGCGGCGACGGCGGTATGCGATGACTTCTTCGGTCACGAAATCGCGGAAGGCCTCGACGCGTTTCGATTGTCGCAGCTCTTCAGGATAGGCGAGGAAGACGGGCACCTCGACCGACTCGGTTTCCGGCAGCACCCGGACGAGGCTGGGGAAGTCCTCGGTCAGGTAATCGGGCAGAACGCCGATGCCGAGATCGGAAATCACGCTTTGCAGAACGCCGAAGTAGTTGTTCACGGTCAGGGTCCGCTCGATGTCGTAGGACATCAACTCGCGAATCAGCATCGCGCCCGCGCTGACCTGCGCGCTGTCGGTGTTCTGGCACACGAGCCGGTGGTGCCTGAGGTCGTAGAGCGTCTCGGGCGTTCCGAACTTCTCGAGATAGGTGGGCGCCGCGTAGAGGCGCATCCGGACGCTCATCAGGCGCTTGCGGATCAGGTCGGCCTGGCTGGGCTCCTTCATCCGGATCGCGACATCCGCTTCGCGCATCGGCAGGTCGAGGACGCGCTCCTCCAGCATGAGATCCACGTTCAGGTCCGGATACTTCTCGTAGAGCGCCGTCAGGCGGGGGGCGAGCCAGAGCGTGCCGAAGCCGATGGTGGTCGTGACGCGCAACTGGCCGAAGACCTCTTCCTCGCTGTCGCGGATGCGGGCGGCGGCGGCGTCGAGGCGCTTGGTGATGTGCCGGGTGGCGTCGAACAGCAACTCGCCCTGCTCGGTCAGGATCAGGCCGCGCGCGTGGCGGTGGAAGAGGGTGGTGTTCAGCGACTCTTCCAGCGACCGGATCTGGCGGCTGACGGCGGACTGGCTGAGATGCAGGGAATCGCCGGCATGGGTCAGGCTGCCGGCATCGGCGACCGCATGGAAGATTCGCAGCTTGTCCCAGTCCATGATCCGGCGTCCGTCGTCAGAAAGTTATCTTGGTAACGTTAACGGTCGCCCCGGGGTTACCCCGAGTGCCCCTGCCGACGCAACGAATGATCCCTCAAGAATTCACTTTGTAGGTCAGGAATTGTGACCTAACATCGGTTGCAGGCAATCTTGGGAGGGAATGCCCGATGTCTCGGCAAGATGTGCGTCTGTCCGACCGG
>JAUHZL010000154.1 GCA_030425945.1 Alphaproteobacteria bacterium
CGTGAAACGCCTGTGCCCCACCACCGGCAAGCGCTTCTACGACATGAACCGCTCCCCGGTGGTCAGCCCCTATACCGGCCAGATCGTCGATATCGAGGCCGGCCGGAAATCGAGTGCCGCCGCCCTCGCCGACGAGCGCCGCAACAAGACCAAGCGCGAAGACGTCGTGGCGACCGAGGATGACGAGGTGCTGGAGGACGACGATACCGCGGACGTCGATCTGGGCGATGACGTGCTCGAGGACGACGACGAGGACACCGTTGCGCTCGACGATCTGACCGACGTCGCCGGCGACGACGACGACTGACCGGAACCGGTCCGGGGGGAAAGATTTCCGCTTGCACTCCCCCGGACCGGCGCATAAGACACGCGGCACAGGCGACAGCCTGTTCCCAAAAGATGGGGCCATAGCTCAGTTGGGAGAGCGCTTGAATGGCATTCAAGAGGTCAGGGGTTCGACTCCCCTTGGCTCCACCATCGCCCCGCATTGCCTGATGTGACCGAAGCGCCGCCCCCCGGGGCGGCGTTTGGCGTTTCGGGCTCCTTGATCCGCCGCGAGCGGATTCTCCAACGTTTCCGGAGCCGATCGGCGGGAATCCACCCATGCTGCACTGCGCGAAAAACGCCGGTCGGCAGATCGGTTTTTGCGGTTAACGTCCTCGGATCATCGAAGGCGAAAGACAGAGTCGGTCCCGACGGGCGTGCCATGACGCGTGCCCGAACGCCCTCTCCTTGCCTGCCGATGACCGCCAGCGAAGAGGAGCGCCCGCCATGACCACCGACCCCATCCGCATTGCCCGACGAAAACGCCACGCGCAGGCCGCCTACGGCTTCCAGCGGCCCAGGACGCGGCCCGACACCGGGTTCGAGACCATCCCCGCGGACGCCCACACCATCGTTCTGGGCCCGACCGGCGCGGGCAAGACCACCGGCGCGCTGATTCCCCGCCTGCTGACCTATCCCGGCCCGGCCATCGTCAACGACCCCAAGGGCGAGCTCTTCGCCACCACCGCCAATGCCCGCCGCCGGATGGGCCAGACGGTCTACGTGGTCGATCCCTTCGGCTGCACGGCGGCGGACCCGATCGGCCTGAACCCGCTGTCGCCGCTGGCCGCGCTCGATGACCCCGATCACGGCTGCGTCCAGATCGCGGACCGGCTGTTCCCGGACAACGGCGAGCGCGACCCGTTCTGGCGGGACATGGCGGCGCATCTGACCGCGGGCATCATCCGCTACGTCGTCGAACGCGAGAAGGCGACCGGAACCCCCGCGACCCTGGCCGATGTCCAGGACATCCTCGGCGACGGCGATCCGGTCTACCGGCTGTCGCAGCTCCTAAACCTCGCCAAGGACTGGCTGGACAATGCGCTGGCCGAACGGATCGGCAGCGTGCTCAGCATCACCGACGTCACGCGCAGCGGCATCTTCTCGACCGCCCTGCGCGGCGTGCGCCTGTTCCGGTCGCGCGAGATTCGCGAGGCCGTCAGCCGCACCGGCCTGTCGCTCGACGATCTCGTCGCGGGCGCGCCCGTCACGCTCTACTTCTGCCTTCGGCCGAGCGACCTGCGCACCTACGGCCCGGTGGTGCGGCTGTGGTTCGACATGCTGCTCGACCTGCTCTGCGAGCGCGACACGATCCACCAGTTGCCCACCCTCTTCGCGCTGGACGAGGCGGCGGCGCTGGGGCGGATGCCGCAGGTCGAGACCGCCTTCAGCATCGGGCGCGGCTACGGGATCAGCCTGCTGACGGTGTTCCAGACGGTGCACCAGGCCCGCGCGACCTACGGACCGGCGCACCGGGTGCTGTTCGACAACGCCGGGGCGGTGATGGCGTTTCCGCCCGCCAACCACGCCTCCGCCCGCGATGTCGCCGGGCTGCTCGGCGGCGTGACGGCGGAAGCGCTGCTGCAGCTCGGCGAGCGGGAACTGGTTCTGGGCCGCGCCGGCGAGGTCGGCCGGATCGTCGAGCGCTACGACGTCCGCTTCGATCCCGAGTTGCAGGCGCTGGCCGATCCCAACCCGCGCCACGACCGGCCGTCCGCGCCGCTGGCCTGAGAACCGCCCGGCGGCCGTGGCCTCGTCAGACCGAGACGGCCGCCAGCACCTCGGCCTTGTCGAGGGCGTCCTTGCGCCCCGACAGCACCACCCGGCCGCGCTTCATCACCGCGATCTCGTCGCCGAGGCCGTGGGCAAACTCGAAGAACTGCTCGACCAGCACGATGGCCATCCGCCCCTCGTCGCGCAGGTAGGCGATCACCCGCCCGATCTGCTGGATGATGTTCGGCTGGATGCCCTCGGTCGGCTCGTCGAGCAGCAGGAGCTTCGGCTGGGTCAGCAAGGCCCGCGCGATGGCCAGTTGCTGCTGTTGCCCGCCGGACAGGTCGCCGCCACGCCGCCCGGTCATCTCCTTCAGGACCGGGAACAGCTCGTAGATCTCGTCCGGCACCCGGTGCGCGCTGCGCGGCAGGCAGGCATAGGCCGTCTCCAGGTTCTCGCGCACGGTCAGCAACGGGAAGATCTCGCGGCCCTGCGGCACATAGGCGACGCCCTTCTGCGCCAGTGCATGCGCGGGCAGGCGGCCCAGCGCCTCGCCGTCCAGCGTGACCCCCCCGCCCGAGCGCGGATGCCGCCCGGCAATCGCCTTCAGAAGCGAGGTCTTGCCGACCCCGTTGGTGCCCATAAGGCAGGTGATCTTGCCGGTTTCCGCCGCGAGGTCGACCCCGTGCAGGATCTGGCTCTGCCCGTAGTGCAGGGTAAGGTCCTTGATCTCCAGCATCTCTCAGCGCCCCAGGTAGACGTCGATCACGTCCTGGTTCGAGGTGACGTGGTCGAGGCTGCCCTCGGCCAGCACCCGCCCCTCGTGCAGCACGGTGACCTTGCAGTTCAGCTTGCGGACGAAGTCCATGTCATGCTCGACCACCACCACCGCGCGGGTCTTGGCGGCCTCGCGCAGGATCGCGGTGGTGTGGTCGCGCTCGGCCGGGGTCATGCCCGCGGCGGGTTCGTCGACCAAGAGCAGGCGCGGGTCCTGCGCCAGCAGCATCCCGATCTCCAGCCATTGCTTCTGGCCGTGGCTCAACTCGCCCGCCTTGCGCGGCAGGTGCTCCGACAGCCCGATCTCGGCGGCCAGTTCCGCGATGCGCCCGGCGGTCGCCCGCGTCGGACGCGACAGGAGCACCGCGAAGGGGCGGCGGTCCTCCTTCAGCGCCATGCCGAGGTTCTCCTCGACCGTCTGGTCCTCGAAGACCGTGGGCCGCTGGAACTTCCGCCCGATCCCGGCGCGCGCGATCTGGCTCTCCGAGAGCTTCAGCAACGACTGGTTCTTCTCGCCCCAGACCACGGTGCCGGTGTCGGGCCGGGTCTTGCCGGTCACGATATCCATGAAGGTGGTCTTGCCCGCGCCGTTCGGCCCGATGATCGCGCGCATCTCGGCCCGACCGATCTGGAACGACAGGTTGTTGATCGCGCGGAACCCGTCGAAGGTGACCGAGACCCCCGACACCTCGAGCAGCATCCCGGTCATTTGCCGTCCTCCGTGCGGGCCTGTTCCGCCTCGCGCAGCGCGCCCTGATCGGGGCCGAGGTCCGCGCCGTGCCGGTCCGGCACGCTGCCCGGCAAGACCAGGTCCACCAGCCCGCCGATGCCCTTCGGCGCGAACAGCGTCACCGCCACGAAGCTGAGGCCCAGCAGCACCAGCCACCAGTCGGTCCACTGGATGGTGTAGACCCCCAGGTCGATGGGTGGCGCACCGCCGCCGGTGAACCAGCTCGACAGGAGCGACACGAACGCCGCCCCGATCACCGCGCCATAGAGCCGCCCGCGCCCGCCGATGGCGACCCAGACCGCCAGATAGATGCCGGCGATCGGCGCGATTTCCGCCGGGTTGATGATGCCCGCCTGCGGGTAGTAGAGCGCGCCCGCCAGCGCCGCCAGCACGGCCGTCAGGGTGAACACCGTCAGCTTGTAGGCCTCGACGTCGTAGCCGAGAAACCGCACCCGGGCCTCGTCGTCGCGGATGCCCCGGACGACGCTGCCGAACTTGCCCGACACCAGCCACGCCGCCAGCACGTAGGCGAGGCCCAGCGCCAGCGCCGAGGCCCAGAAGAACCCGATCGAGACGACGCTCTGCGGCAGGTGCAGCAGGCCCGGCACGTTCTGCAGGCCCGACAGGCCGTTGTTGCCGCGCAGACCGCTGTCGTTCTGGAAGAGGTAGAGCGACAGCGCCAGCGTCATCGCCTGCGTCAGGATCGACAGGTAGACCCCGGTCACCCGGCTGCGGAACGCCAGCCAGCCGAAGACTAGCGCCAGCAGGCCCGGCACCAGCACCACCAGCGCCAGTTGCGCCAGCAGGCTGTCGGCAAACGTCCAGATCACCGGGATTTCCGAGCCGCCGACGACCCCGAAGATCTGCGTGCCGATGGCGGCGCGGACCTCCTCGGGCGTGGGCGGCAAGGGCGCGTTCACCAGGCTGTCCAGCACGATGCCCTTGGTGCGCTCGTACATCAGCCACATGCCGATCATGTAGCCGCCAAGCCCGAAGAAGGCGAAATGCCCGAGCGACAGGATTCCGCAATAGCCCCAGACGAGGTCCATCGCGACCGCGATCAGGCACAGGCACAGGGTCTTGCCCAGCGTCTTGACGAAGCTGGTCGAGATCAGCCCGAGGCCCATGCCCTCGGACAGGATCGTGACCCCCAGCGTGAAGAGCGCGAGCAGCGCGAGAAAGACGAGGACCGAGGGGTGACGCAGGACGAAGGGGCGGCGCATGACGGTCACTCCCCGGCCGCGCGGCCCTTGAGGGCGATGATGCCCTTCGGCCGGAACTGGATGAACAGGATGATGAACAGGATCATGTAGGTCTGCGCCGCCAGCGTGTTCGACGGGTTGAACCATTCGATCCCCTTCTGCAGCGAGCCGATCAGGGTCGCGCCCAGCAGCGTGCCCCAGATGTTGCCGACCCCGCCCACGACCACGGTCATGAAGCTCTGCACGATGTAGTCGGCGCCCATCTCGGACGTGACCTTGGCATAGAGTCCGATGGCCACCCCCGCGATCCCCGCGATCCCCGAGCCGAGGCCGAAGGTCAGCATGTTGATCCGGTCGGGGTTGATCCCCATCGACGCCGCCATGCGCGGGTTCTGGGTGACCGCGCGCACCTCCAGCCCCAGCCGGGTGCGGTTCAGGATCAGCAAGAGCAGCACGAAGAACAGCACGCCCAGCCCGAAGATGGCGATGCGGATGTAGCTGATCGACACGATGTCGTTCAGCACCCAGGCCCCGTCCAGCCAGCCGGGCGAGGTCAGCGGACGCGCCTGCGTGCCGAAGATGTTCTTGGCGAGTTGCTGCAGCGCGATGGAGATCCCGAAGGTCGCCAGCAGCGTCTCCAGCGGCCGGTTGTAGAGCCAGCGGATCACCAGCCGCTCCATCGCCACCCCGGCCGCGAAGGTCACGGCAAAGGCCAGCGGCAGCGCGATCAGGATCGACAGCGTGTAGTCGGGCACGAAGAGCTGCACGACATAGCCGGTATAGGCCCCCATCATGATGAACTCGCCGTGGGCCATGTTGATGACCCCCATCACGCCGAAGGTGATGGCGAGGCCGATGGCCGCGAGGAAATAGATCGACGCCAGCGACAGCGCGTCGAGCGACAGGTCGAGAAACTGGTTCAGCGCCACGCGCAACTCGATCGCGTCCAGCGCCTGCTCGGCAGCGGCCGTCACCGCCGGATCGGCCTCGGTATAGACGAGGAAATACTGTGCGGCGGCGGCGCTGGCGCGGCGCTCGGCCTCGGTCTGGCGCGGCGGCACGATCCCCTCGGCGGCCAGCGCGGCATAGGCCGCGTCGCGGGCCGCCTCGGTGTTCAGGCTGGCGACCGCCACGCCCGCCACGCGCCCGTCGGCGAGGTTGGCAACGAGGGCGGCGTTGCGGTCGGCGTCCGACACCTGCGCCGGGGCGCGCCCGGCCTGCACCAGCATCTCGTAGGCCGCCTCCCAGCCAAGCGTCTCGCTGCCCGGACGGACCTCGGCGGCGATGTTGCCGGGCGGCGGGTCCTCGCCCTCGGCCAGCACGAGGCGGGTGGTCAGCAGCGGGTTCAGCGCGGCGCGGGCGTCGAGCGACAGGTCGCCCGACAGGCTCTGGATCGCGGCGACCCGGTCGGCGGTCTCGTCCGCGAAGGCGATGGTCAGGAAGGTCACGAGGCGCGCGCCCCGCGCGGCCAGCACCGGATCGGTCTCGGCCTCGGCGGCGCGGGTCAGCGGCCCGAGCTGCCCCGCCTCCGGGTTGCGGGCGATGGCGTCGAGCGCCGCGGCGCGGCGGGCCGGGTCCGGGTCGCGCAACTGGAATTCGACCAGCGCCGAGGCGATGACGCCCTGCACGCCCGAGTTGGGGCGCAGTTGCGTGACCTCGCGGCGGCCGGCGGTGCCGATCTCGGCGCGGGTGACGATGTCGAGCAGGCGATAGGTCTCGCGGTCGATTTCCTCGACATAGACGAACAGCCCGTCCGCCTCGCGGACATAGACGTTGCGGCCGCGCCATTCCTCGAGGAAGGCGGGCAGCGCCGGGTCGTTGTCCGCCAGCAGCGCGGCCAGCACGTCCTCGACGGTGCGGCGCGAGGCGCGGATCACGTCCTCGGCATTCTCTTGCAGAACGGTCTGGAGATCGGCGGCGGCGGGGCGGGAGAGCGGCAGCGCGAACAGCAGGGCCAGTGCGCAAAGCCTGAGCAGGTGTCCCATCGTCGGGGGTCTTTCCGGGGCGCGGGTGTCGGGAGGGGGCGCACCGGTTGCCCGGCGCGCCCCGATGATCCGAAGGGATCAGTAGTTCGACTGGATCTGCACGCAGGTCTCGGTCTCGGTGTTGTACATCCCGCAGCCGAGGCCCGGCCAATCCGAGGTCAGCACCGCCGATTCCGGCAGGAAGTCGGTCCAGGCGTCGCCGTCGACCTCGGCCGTCTGGCTGATGATGTCGAACTGGCCGTCATCGCGGATCTCGCCGATCAGCACCGGCTTCGCCAGGTGGTGGTTCGGCAGCATGACCGCGGTGCCGCCGGTCAGGTTCGGGAACTCCTGCCCGTACATCGCCGCGCGCACGGCGTCGACATCGGTGGTCCCGGCGGCCTCGACCGCGTTCACCCACA
>JAUHZL010000155.1 GCA_030425945.1 Alphaproteobacteria bacterium
GCCCCATCATTTCCCAGAACTGCATGTGGTTCCAGTGCTGCGAGGCGTTGTTGAAGATGCCGTTCTGCGCGACCGCGCCCGGCTGGTAGGTGCCGCGGACGATCTCCTCCAGCGACTTCGCCTCCCACTCGGTCCCGGCGATCAGCTTGTTGCCGTTGTCCACATAGGCCTTGTGGTGCAGGTCGTGGTGGTACTCGAGCGTCTCGCGCGACATGCCGAGATCGGCCAGCGCGTCGTGCGCGTAAGGAAGATCGGGAAGTTCGAAAGCCATGAAATGGGCCCCCCTCGTTGCGGTTTCCTGTTGGGGCACAGATGGAGGCTCGCAGGGGCAAAGGTCAACCCCGCCCCTGCCGAAAGCCCTGTTTTCGCTCAGGCCGGAACCCGTGCGGGCAGGGCCTCGGCGATCTGCACCGCGTTCAGGGCCGCGCCTTTCAGAAGCTGGTCCCCCGACACGAAGAGCGCGACGGTCCGCCCCGTCGGATCGCCCATGTCCGAGCGGATGCGCCCGACGAGGACATCGCCCTCGCCGCTGGCCTCGGACGGCATCGGGAAGTGGTTCGCCGCCCGGTCATCGACCAGCCGCACGCCCGGGGCCCCGGTCAGCGCCTCGCGCACCTGCTCGGGGCTGACATAGCCCTCGAACCGGACGCTCAGCGCGATCGAATGCGCCCGCAGCACCGGCACCCGCACGCAGGTCACGCCGATCGGCAGGCTGGCCCGGCCAAGGATGCGCCGCGTCTCGGCAATGACCTTCAACTCCTCGCCGTTGTAGCCGGTCTCGGGGTCCACCGCGGCGTTATGGCTGAACAGGTTGAAGGCATAGGGGTGCGGCAGCACCTGCGGGGCATAGTCCTCGCCCGCCAGCGCGGCGGCGGTCGCATGGCGCAACTCTTCCATCGCGGCCCAGCCCGCGCCCGAGGCCGACTGGTAGGTCACCATGTTCAGGCGCGTGATGGTCCAGTTCCGGTGCAGCGGGGCGAGCGCCACCGTGGCAATCGCCGCGACGCAGTTCGGGTTCGCGACCAGGCGCGGCGCGCCCAGCAGCGCCTCGCCATTGGCCTCGGGCACCACCAGCGGCACCGAGGGGTCCATCCGGAAGGCCGAGGAATTGTCGATCACCACGGCCCCGGCGGCGATGGCGCGGGGGACGAACTGCCGGGAAATCTTCGCACCGGCCGAGAAGAACGCGATATCGACGCCCTCGAAACTGGCTTCGGTCAGCTCCTCGACCGGAACAGTCGCGCCGTTGACCTGCATCAAGCGCCCGGCCGAGCGGGCCGAGGCCAGCAGCCGCAGGCCGGAGACCGGGAAGCGCCGCGCTTCGAGGCAGCGGACAAGTTCGACGCCGACCGCGCCGGTGGCACCGACGATGGCGACGACGGGCGCGCGGGCAGGCGCGTCGGGGGACAGGGGGGACAGGGCGTTCATGGTGGCTCACTCTCTCTTCGGGGGGCGAGAGCGGAGCGGGGATGTCATGCTGATCCGATGATCCAACCCCGCCCGGCTCCGGCGGGGTTGGTGTCGTGTCAGTCCTGCGATCCAGACCACACGCCACGACCCCCCGCCGGAGCGGTGGTCTTGGTGGTCATGGTTTTCTTCATCAGGGTCGACATGGGGCGGTCCGTTATCAGGTCCGGGACAGCCTGGCAAGCTGTCCCGTGACCCTGCGTCAGAACAGACCGACCGCCGTGCCGGGCCGCGCCGCGTTGGTCAGCACGTCCTCGGCATAGCGCGCGACCGAGCGGAAGCAGACCAGCCGCAGCCGCGTCTCGCTCTCCATCCAGAAGGCCGCGGCGATCTGCGCCAGCCGGGTGCGGCGCAGCTCGCCCGGACCGAACGCGCCCGGGGCCATGTCCACCGGGCAGAGCTTGGCGATGACCTCGCGCACGCCCGGCCCCTCGACGAGGAAGACCGCCCGCGCGTCCGAGACGTCGAGCGCGAGGTGATGCTGCCCCGCCAGCGCCTCGGCCAGCGACCCGGCCAGCGCCGGCGCGGCCTCGCGGCCCGTGAAGACCATCAGTTCGTCCGGCGACATCCAGCCGAGCCCCGCCTCGCCGGTGCCGGTGATCGACCGCGTGTCCGGCACCGCGTGGCCGGTCGCGGCCTCGATGGCGGCCCGGACGGCGGCATCGCCGAGATCGGCGCGCAGGGTCACCATGCCCTGCGGCGGCAGCAGCGTGACGGTGGCAAGCGCGGTCATTGCGTCAGACATTCTGCTTCTCCCCGGCCTTGTCGTAGAACACCGGATCGACGATCCGGGCGCTCAGGACCCGGCCGTCAACGGTCGGGAATTCCAGCACCTCGCCCATCCGCGACGGACCGTTCAGCACCAGCCCCATCGCGATGGCGCGGCCCAGCGTCGGGCTCATGTAGCTCGACGTGACGCGGCCCTGCGTGTTGCCCTGCCCGTTCGCGTTGGTCCCGGACGCTTTGGCATAGGCCCCGTCCGGCAGGCGTTCGTTCGGATCGAGGGTCTCGAGGCCCACCAGTTGCCAGCGCGTCGGATCGGTCATGTGGACCCGCTCCTGCGCGCGCTTGCCGAGGTAATCGGCCTTCTTCTTCGAGATCGCCCAGCCGAGGCCGAGATCCTGCGGGATCACGGTGCCGTCGGTCTCGTCGCCGATCATGATGAAGCCCTTCTCGGCCCGCATCACGTGCAGCGCCTCGGTGCCATAGGCAGTCGCGCCGAAGTCGGCCCCGGCCGCGTGGCAGGCCTCCCAGAACTCGAGACCGCGCGAGGCGGGCACGGCGACCTCGTAGCTCAGCTCGCCCGAGAACGAGATGCGGAAAACCCGGGCGGGAATCCCCGCCAGCGTGCCATCGGCCCAATCCATGAAGCCGAGTGCTTCTTTCGAGACATCCATTCCGCCGAGTTTCTCAAGCAGTTTCCGGGCGTTCGGGCCAACAATGGCCACCTGTGCATAATGTTCGGTCAGGTTCGCGGTGTAGACTTTCCAGTCCCACCACTCGCACTGGAGCCAGTCTTCCATGTGGGCGTGGACGCGGTCCGCGCCCCCCGTGGTGGTGTGGCAGAGCCAGGTGTCCTCGTCGATCCGCGCCACCACGCCGTCATCCATCAGGAAGCCGTTCTCCGAGCACATCAGCCCGTAGCGGCAGCGCCCGACCGGCAGGGTGCTCATCATGTTGGTGTAGAGCATGTCGAGGAACCGGCCCGCGTCCGGTCCCTTGACCACGATCTTGCCCAGCGTCGAGGCATCGAGCAGGCCCAGCGAGGTGCGGGTCGCGGTCACTTCGCGGTGGACCGCCTGCGCGTGGCTCTCGCCGCCCTGCGGATAGCAGTAGGGACGCCGCCAATGGCCGACCGGCTCGAAATAGGCGCCGTGGGCCTCGTGCCAGGCATGCATCGGGGTGCGGCGGAGCGGCTGGAAGATGTCGCCGCGCGCCTCGCCCGCGATGGCGCCCATGCTGATCGGCGTGAAGGGCGGGCGGAAGGTCGTCGTGCCCACCTGCGGGATCGGTGCGCCAAGCGCATCGGACAGAACCGCCAGACCGTTGATGTTGCTCAGCTTTCCCTGATCCGTCGCCATCCCGAGCGTGGTGTAGCGCTTGGTATGCTCGACGCTCTCGTAGCCCTCGCGGGCGGCGAGTTGGACGTCTGAGACCTTGACGTCGTTCTGGTAGTCGAGCCACATCTTCGATTTCAGTTTGGAACCGGCGCCCTGCGGCATGACCCAGACCGGATGCAGCGGGGCCTCGGCCGGGGCGTCGCCGGCGGGGGCCGGGTCCGACACCGACTTGCCCAGCCTACGCAGCACCTCGGAAATCGCATTGTGCGAGTCTGTCATCACCGCACCGAGCGTCAGCGCGCCATTGGCGGCGCCGCCGACGGCCTGGTTCGGCAGGCCGTCCGCGCCGACCGGCGCGCGGGCCGGATCGGGCCGGAACAGCGCCTGCGCCTCGTCCCAGACCAGCTTGCCGCCGGTGTGCGACCAGAAATGCACGACCGGGGACCAGCCGCCCGACATCGCCACGGCATCGCAGGCGATCTCTTCGAGGATCGACCCCTCGCCCGCCTGCAGGCCGACGCCGATCCCCGTCACGCGCTTGCCGCCCATCACCTTGACGATGGCGCGCCCGGTCTCGACGCGGATGCCCTGCGCGCGCGCGGCCTCTGGCAGCGCCCCGGTCGCCTCGGGACGCGCGTCGAGCACGGCGGGCACGACCAGCCCGGCCTCCTTCAGCGCGAGTGCCGTGCGGTAGCCGTCATCGTTGTTGGTCACGACCACGGTGCGGTCCCCGGCGGAGACGCCGTATTCCACCACGTAATCCCGCAGCGCACCGGCCAGCATCACGCCCGGCAGGTCGTTGCCGGGGAAACTGAGCCCGCGCTCGATCGCGCCGGTCGCGCTGAGCACCTGCGCCGCGCGGATCTTCCACAGCCGGTGCCGGGGCATCCCCGGCGCGGGGGCGTGGTCGGTCAGCCGCTCGTAGCCGATCATGTATCCATGATCATAGATACCCGCCGCCATGCAGCGCGTCCGAAGCGTGACATTCTCCATGCCTTCAAGCACTTGCAGGGTGGCGTCGATCCAATCCTGAACAGGCTGTCCATCAATCGTGCCGCCATCGACGGGGCTGCGCCCGCCCCAGTGCGCGGTCTGCTCCAGCACCAGCACGCGCAGACCGGCCGCCCCGGCGACCCGCGCCGCGTGCAGACCGGCGACCCCGCCCCCGATCACCACCAGATCGGCGAAGGCGTAGACCTGTTCGTAGGTGTCCGGGTCACGGTCCTTCGGCGCCGGGCCGAGGCCCGCGCTCTGCCGGATCACCGGCTCGAAGACATGTTTCCAGAACGGCCGGGGATGGATGAAGGTCTTGTAGTAGAAGCCCGCCGGCAGGAAGCGCGCGACATGGTTGTTCAGCCCGCCGATGTCGAACTCCAGCGAGGGCCAGTGGTTCTGGCTGCGCGCCGACAGCCCGTCGAACAGCTCGGTCGTGGTGACCCGCTGGTTCGGCTCCATCCGCGCGCCGTCGCCGAGCGCCACCAGCGCGTTCGGCTCTTCGGGGCCGGAGGCGACCACGCCGCGCGGACGGTGATACTTGAACGACCGGCCGACCAGCATCTGGTCATTGGCCAGCAGCGCGGAGGCAAGCGTATCCCCCTGATATCCCGTCAGTCTCTTGCCGTTGAAGGTGAACTCGACCCGCTTGGACCGGTCGATGCGGCGGCCGCCGCGTGCCAGGCGCGTGCTCATGCGCGGCCCTCCCAGTCAGGACGTTTCGCCCGGATCGCGTCGAGGATCGCCGCGGGCGGCTCGGTGGTCTGCGCGGGATAGGTCCCGAACACCTCCAGCGTGACCGTGCAGCGGGCGGCGAGGAACCATTTCCCGCAGCCGTTGGCATGCCGCCAGCGCTCAAAATGGACGCTGCGCGGATTCCCACGATGGAACAGGTAGCCGGTGAACTCGTCGTCCGACGAGCCGGGTCCGAAGCGCTTCAGATGCGCCTCGCCGCCGGGGCTCAGTTCGGTCTCGTCGGCCGCGAGGCCGCAGTACGGGCATGTCAGAATGAGCATGTCAGTGCTCCCAGGCAGCAGCGTACGCAACGTCGGTATCACGTCGGTATCGCGTCGGTATCAGGTCGGTGCGGGGTCGGTGCGGGGCGCGGAGCGGGTGCGGCATCAGTGCGCCACCCCCGCCGCGACCGACTCGTCGATGAAGCGACCCTCGCGGAAGCGGTCGAGGCCGAACTCGGCGGTCAGCGGGCCCGGCTCGCCGCGCGCGACGAGCTCGGCCATGCCCCAGCCCGAGCCGGGGATCGCCTTGAAGCCGCCGGTGCCCCAGCCGCAGTTGATGAAGCAGTTGCCGAGCGGCGTCTTCGACAGGATCGGCGAGCGGTCGCCGGTCATGTCCACGATCCCGCCCCACCAGCGCAGCATCTTCAGCCGCGAGATCATCGGGAAGGTCTCGACCAGCGCGCGCACCGTCTCCTCGACATGGTGGAACGAGCCGCGCTGGGTATAGTTGTTGTAGCCGTCCGCGCCGCCGCCGATGACCATCTCGCCCTTGTCGGACTGGCTCATGTAGCCGTGCACGGTGTTCGCCATCACGACCACGTCCATGCAGGGCTTGATCGGCTCTGAGACCAGCGCCTGCAGCGCCACCGACTCGATCGGCAGGCGGAAGCCGGCCATCTCGGCCAGCACGCCCGAGTGGCCCGCGACGATGATCGCCAGCTTGTCGCAGGCAATCGCGCCCTTCGTGGTCTCGACCCCGGTGACCTTGCCGCCCGCCTGCCGGATCGCGGTGACCTCGGTCTGCTGGAGGATGTCCATGCCCATGTCCGAGCAGGCCCGCGCATAGCCCCAGGCAACGGCGTCGTGCCGGGCGGTGCCGCCGCGCGGCTGCCAGAGCGCGCCCAGCACCGGGTAGCGCGGCCCGTCGAGGTTGATGATCGGGCAGAGTTCCTTGACCTTCTCCGGCCCGATGTACTCGGTCGCCACGCCCTGCAGCTTGTTGGCATGCGCGGTGCGCAGGTAGCCGCGCACCTCGTGGTGGGTCTGGGCCAGCATCATCACGCCGCGCGGGCTGAACATGACGTTGTAGTTCAGGTCCTGACTGAGCGTCTCGTAGAGGCTGCGCGCCTTCTCGTAGATCGCGGCCGACGGGTCCTGCAGGTAGTTCGAGCGGATGATGGTGGTGTTGCGGCCGGTGTTGCCGCCGCCGAGCCAGCCCTTCTCGATCACCGCGACGTTGCGGATGCCGTGATTCTTGCCGAGGTAATAGGCCGTCGCGAGGCCATGCCCCCCGGCGCCGATCACGATGACGTCATACTTGGCCTTGGGCGTGGGCGAGCGCCAGGCGCGCTCCCAGCCCATGTGCCAGCGGGCGGCCTCGCGGGCGATGGCGAAGGCGGAATAGCGTTTCAAGACGGTCCTCCGAAGCGGTCGCGGCGGTGGTATCAGATCGGCCCACACCTGCACCAGCGCCCGCGGCGGCCCGCTTCCGTTCCCGCCGCTTGGGTGTGAAATTGCGACATGACCCGGCCTGCGGCGGGCGCAAAACGACGCGGGCGGCGGGGGGCGGTCTTTTCTCTTTCCGGCGGCGGCTTTACATGGGGGACAACCGGGGC
>JAUHZL010000156.1 GCA_030425945.1 Alphaproteobacteria bacterium
TCGATGCCGACTGCATGGCCACCGGGCATTACATCCGCCGCGCGATGGGCGTGAACGGGCCGGAACTGCATTGCGCCGCCGACCCCGCGCGCGACCAGAGCTACTTCCTGTTCTCGACGACGCCCGAGCAGCTCGACTACCTGCGCTTCCCCCTGGGTCACCTGAAGTCCAAGGCGGAAACCCGTGAGCTGGCGAAGAAATACGGCCTATCGGTCGCCGACAAGCCGGACAGCCAGGACATCTGCTTCGTGCCGAACGGCAACTACGCGTCGGTGATCGAGAAACTGCGGCCGGGCGCCGGTGAGCCGGGCGAGATCGTGCACCTGGACGGGCGCGTATTGGGACACCACACCGGCGTCATCCACTACACGATCGGCCAGCGCCGCGGCCTTGGGATCGGCGGGCTCAGCGACCCGCTCTACGTCGTGCGGCTGGACCCGGTTGCGCGCCAGGTCGTCGTCGGCCCGCGCGAGGCGCTGGCGACACGGACCGTCCCGGTGCGCGAGATCAACTGGCTCGGCGATGCCCCCCTGACCAGCCGCCCGGAGTGGGAAGTCAGCGTGCGCATCCGCTCGACACGGCCGCCGCGCCCGGCGCTGATCCGGCCGCTGTCGGACACCGAAGCCGAGGTCACGCTGCTGACACCCGAGGACGGCGTTTCGCCCGGGCAGGCCTGCGTGTTCTACGCGCCCGGCCATGCGGACGGCGACACGCGCATCCTCGGCGGCGGCTGGATCTGGCGCGGGCGCTAAGGCGCGTCGTCCCCGGTCAGCAACCACGCGCGACGGTCCCGCAGCGCCTTTCTGACGGCGCGCATCACCGTGCGGATCCGCGGCACGTGGGACAGGTCCTCGTGACAGGCGACCCAGATCGGAACGGTCAGCGGCACGGGCAACAGGTCGAGCCGCCGCAGCCCGCTGCCGGGTCCCGCGAGGCAGGCCGGGATCACCGTCCGCCCCATTCCGGCCGAGGCCATGTCCCGCAGCACGAGGAAGCTGTCACCCAGCATCTTCGGGCGGCCGCCTGTGGTATCCAGATACGCCGTGACCCAGCGCCCCGCCACGGTCGCGGCCAGCGCGCCCTTGTACCCCAGCCAGTCGGGCGCGCCTCCGGACGCCGCCTCGACCGCGACGAAACCC
Source organism: Alphaproteobacteria bacterium (assembly GCA_030425945.1). Lineage (GTDB taxonomy): Bacteria > Pseudomonadota > Alphaproteobacteria > Rhodobacterales > Rhodobacteraceae > Dinoroseobacter. The sequence goes on from JAUHZL010000156.1 coordinate 1,140, forward strand.
AGCTCGGCGGCGATCTCGCCCGACAGGCCTTCGGGCAAGGCCGGTGCCGGGCGCACGGCGATCTCAGCATCCATGCGGGACAGGTCGAGATGGGCGTTCGAGCACAGCAACTCGAACTCGAGGTCCGGCTCGCGCGTGGCGATGGCCGCCAGCACCGGCGGCAGCACCGCCGTGCAGAAAGTGTCGGTCGAAGTGATCCGCACCGCCCCGCGCACCCGCGCCCCGCGCCCGGCCAGCAGACGGTCCACCGCCGACACCGCACCGTCGATCTGGCGCAGGGCGGCGACCACCGGCTCGAACCCCGGGCGCAGCCGGTGCCCCTGCGCGGAGCGGTCGAAGATCGTCATGCCGTGCCGCGCTTCGAACGCCGCGAGGCGGCGCAGCACGGTCGCATGGTTCACGCCCAGCTTGCGCGCAGCCGCATTGACCGAGCCGGCATCGGCCACGGCCAGAAGGAAGCGCAGATCATCCCAGCTTTCGTTGTGCATCAGGTCACAACCATGCCGGAAAAATGCAGGGTTTCCAGATGTATTCTGCGCCCTATCCTTCGATCACATCCCCATTCGACCAAGGAGTGTCGCATGACGACCGTTACCAGACTTGCTGCCCTGGCCCTCGGCGCTGCCCTCGTGGCGGCCCCGCTGACCGCGACGGCACAGAGCTTCGACAACCATATCGCGGCCCGGAAGGGCGAGATGCAGATCATGTCCTTCAATCTCGGGATTCTCGGCGGCATGGCGCGCGGGAACATGCCCTATGACGCCGAGGCGGCGCAGGCCGCGGCCGACAACCTCGTCGCCATCTCGCAGCTGACGCAGACCGTGCAGTGGGCCGAGGGCTCGGACAACATGGAACTCAGCAACACCCGCGCGCTGCCCGCGATCTGGGACGACTTCGCCGACTTCCAGGCGAAATGGGCCAGCTTCGGCGAGCGCGCCGTGGCGCTTCAGGCGGTCGCCGGTCAGGGGGCCGAGGGTCTCGGCGCCGCGATCGGTGGCGTCGGCGGCACCTGCCAGGCCTGCCACGAGGCCTATCGGCAGCCGAACTGATCCGGAGCGGGGACCGTCATGCGCAAGGGCCTTCTGATCGGCACTGTCCTTCTCGCCGCGGGCGTCGCGGCGGGATGGGGTATCACGATGCCGCGTTCGGACGGACCCGAAGTGCTGGCGGGCCTCACGCCCGATCCCGAGAACGGGCGGCGCGTCTTCCTTGCCGGGGGATGCGCCTCCTGCCACGCCGCGCCCGAGGGCGAGAACGATCTTGTTCTGGCCGGGGGGCAGCGGTTCGAAACCCCGTTCGGCACCTTCGTCGCGCCGAACATCACTCCGGATCCGGAGGCCGGGATCGGCAACTGGTCGGCGCTCGACCTCTGGAACGCGATGCATCACGGGACCTCGCCGGAGGGGGCGCACTACTACCCCGCCTTCCCCTATTCCAGCTATGTCCGCGCGACCCCGCAGGACGTCGTCGACCTGCATGCCTACCTCGGCACCTTGCCCACCAGCGACGTGCCCTCGCAGCCGCATGACCTGGGCTTTCCGTTCTCGGTCCGCGCCAGTGTCGGGGGATGGAAGGTGCTGTTCCTGACCGACAGCTACGTGATGCCGGCCTCGGACGACCCGCAGATCATCCGTGGCCGCTATCTGGTTGAAGCGCTGGGACATTGTGCCGAATGCCATACACCGCGTAATGGATTGGGGGCGCTCGATACGGCCCGGTGGCTGGACGGGGCGCCCAACCCGTCGGGCAGCGGACAGATCCCGGGGATCGCGCCGGACAAGCTCGACTGGCCCGCAAACGACATCGCCTACTACCTCGAAACCGGGTTCACCCCCAGCTTCGACTCGGTCGGAGGACACATGGCCGCCGTGGTGAAGAACTACGCGCAACTGCCGCCCGAGGACCGAGAGGCCGTGGCCGCCTATCTGAAGGCCCTGCCCTAACGCGCTGACAGACCGTCCAGAATCGCCTGCGCGGCGCGCAGGCCGGGTGCATCGCCCCCGCGGCCGAGGCGCTCCATCGTCACCTGCATGGCGGCGGCTTGGGCCGACGGATCGGCGAGCACTGCTTCCAATGCTGTCGCAAGCGATGACGGGGTGCAGGCCTGCCCGAGGTATTCCGGCACCGCGCGCGTTTCGCTGACGAGGTTCACCAGCGTGACGGTATCGATCCGCAGGCGCGACGCGATGATCCGGCGGCTGAACCAGTTCATGTCATAGCCGATCACCATCGGCGTGTTCGCGGCCGCGAGTTCCAGCGACACCGTGCCCGACGCGGCCAGCGCGACATCGGCGGCGGCGAACACCGCGCGCTTCTTCGCCTGCCAATCCTGCCCCTCCGGCGCCATGACCACCGGATGTCCCGGCCAGTTCCGCACCAGGTCGCGCACGCGCGCGGCCAGTCCCGACACCGTCGGAACGATCACGCGCAGATCGGGATGCCGGTTTGCGAGGCGGTTCAGCGCCGGACCGAAGATCGGGGCCAGGCGATCCACCTCGCTGCGCCGCGACCCCGGCAAGGCCAGGACCAGCGGCGTTTCCCTTTGCAATCCGAGGCTTGCGCGAACGTTGGACACATCTTCATCGCTTGGCACGGGCTGCGCCGCAACCGGATGACCGACGAAATCAGCCCGCATGCCCTCGGCTTCCATGAAAGGCGGCTCGAAGGGAAGCAGGCACAGAACCTGATCGACCAGCGGCGCCATCTTCGCCGCCCGCTCCGGCCGCCACGCCCAGACCGACGGAGCCACATAGTGAACGACGCGTTGATCCGGCCACGTCGCGCGCACCCGCTTCACCACGCGCAGGCAGAAATCCGGGCTGTCGATCGTCAGCAGGATGTCCGGCTTCTCGGCAATCACCGCCTCGGCCGTCTGGCGCACGCGGGCCAGCAATCCGGGCAGCTTGGGCAGAACCTCCGCCAAGCCCATCACGCTGAGCTCGTCCATGTCGAACAGGCTGTCGAGCCCTTCCGCCTGCATCAGCGGGCCACCGACACCGGAGATTTTCACGTTCGGTATCAGGGACTTGAGCCCCGACAGGACCGCCCCGCCGAGGGCGTCACCGGAGGGTTCCCCGGCGATGACGAAGACGCTCAGGTCTCGGCCCACAGCACCAACCCCGCTGCATCCGCGCGCCGCACCGTCTCGTCCCGGTCGAGGATCATCACCCGCCCCGCCTGAAGACAGATGCCCGACAGACCCGCGTCCACCGCCGCATCCACCGTGTCCGGGCCGATCACGGGCATGTCCACGCGCAGGTCCTGCCCCGGCTTGGCGCGCTTGACCAGCACCCCGTTCACGATGGGCTGCCGCAGCGTCCGGGCCTGCCGAACCTGAGACAGCAGAACATCGGTTCCGTAAAGTGATTCAATCCCAAGAACTTGTCCGGCACAAACAACACAGGCCTGCCCGACATCGAGCGGTCCCAGTGCCTCCAGCACGGCGCTGCCGCGCGCCGCATCTGCCAGGTCGCGCGGCTCGGGCGTTCCCACAACCGGACCGGCGGACACCACGAGATCCGGCCGGATCTCATGTGCGCCACGCACGGTGAAGCCCTGATCTTCGAACACGCCGATAACTGCGCGCAGGAGCGCGTCGTCGCCCTGCGACAGAACCGGCAACAGCCGCGGCATCAGCGCGACGGTTTCCGGATCGAAGGCGGTCGGATCGAGCGCGGGCCGCGCCATGCCGCCAGCGAAGCACAACTCTTCCACCCCAGCCGCGCGGAGATCTGAAAAGAGGGCGCCAAGCCGCTCGAATCGCGCAACAATATCGGGCGTTCCCGGAAGGTCCCGCGGCACCCCCTCCAGACCGACGATCAGCGCCGGACCCGCCGCGTGCAGAAGCCCGGGCAAGGATCCGGACCCGGCAATGATCGCGCGGACCATGGTCTCAGCTCGGGGTCAGGAAACTGCGATCCGACGCGGCGAGAATGAAGCGGGTGATGTCCCGGACATAGTCACTGTCGGTATCGTCATCGAGACGTTGCGCCCGTTCGAGGAAGGACCCCTCGCCCTGCGCCAAGGCCTGGTACGCGGCGCGCAACGCGGTGATATCGGCCCGGCTGACCCCGCGCCGTTTCAACCCGACAAGGTTCAACCCTTCGAGCCGCCCGCGTTCGGCCTGGACCAGACCATAGGGAATGACATCGTTGGTCACCATCGTAACGGCGCCCACGATGGCGCCCCGCCCGATGCGGACGAACTGGTGAATCCCGGACAGGCCGCCGATCAGGACATTGTCCTCGAGAATGCAGTGCCCGGCGACTGCCACCTGGTTCACGAGGATCACGTTGTTGCCGATCTGGGCGTCATGGGCGACATGGCAGCCCGCCATGAACAGCCCGTCATCGCCGACCCGGGTGACACCGCCCCCACCGGCGGTGCCGGTATTCATCGTCACATGCTCCCGGATCCGGTTGCGCTTGCCGATGATCAGTTGCGTGCGCTCGCCCTTGAACTTCAGGTCCTGCGGCACTTCCCCGATGCTGGAGAAGGGAAAGATCACGGTTTCGTCGCCGATCTCGGTCCAGCCCGTCACGACGACATGCGACTTCAGCACGACTGCACGGCCCAGCGTCACCTCCGGTCCGATGACGCAGAACGGGCCGATTTCGCAGTCGGGTCCGATGGTTGCGCCGTCCTCGACGATCGCGCTCGGGTGGATCCGGGCAGACGGATCGAGGCTCATTTCGGCAGGTCCATCATCGCCGTGAACTCGCATTCGCAGGCCATTTCGCCCTCGACCGTGGCCTCGCCGCGGAACTTCCACACCTTGCCGCCCGGCTTGCCGCGCGTCACGGTCACCCGCATTTCGAGCACGTCGCCCGGGACGACCTTGCGGCGGAACTTGGCGCTGTCGATCGCCATGAAGTAGACCAGCAGGTTCTTGTCGACCATGTCCATGCTGATCCCGACCATGACGGCGGCGGTCTGGGCCATCGCCTCGATGATCGTCACGCCCGGCATGATCGGCGTGGCCGGGAAATGGCCCTGGAAATGCGGTTCGTTGAAGGTGACGTTCTTGATGCCCGTCGCCGCGACGAACGGGTCGATGTCGCGCACCTTGTCAACGAGAAGAAACGGATAGCGGTGCGGGATAATCCGCTTGATGAGGTCGACGTCGATGACGTCCGGGATGGTCATGTCGCAGGCTCCAGACGATGGTTCCCCCGCGTAGCAAGCGAGGGGATCGGGGGCAAGCGCCCTGCCCCGTCAGTTGTCCGAAGGCGCGACCGGATCGGCGGTCGCGGGATCGAGCGGCTCGGGCGCAGTCAGCAATTGGCCCGTGCCATCGCCGATCGTCGTGTTGATCGCCTCGATGGCGCGGTCGGTGATGTCGAGCCGGTCGTCCGACAGGAACACCGACCGCTGGTCGAAGATGGCCCCGGCCCCCACATCGCGCATGATCTGGCCGAGGATCGGAACCGCCGCGCTCAGGAACCGCCGGCGTTCCATGTCGCCGCGTTCGGTGAGCGCGCGCGCCTTCGCGTCCTGCTCCGTCCGGATCTGCGTTACCCGCGCATCGAAGTCATCGGCCAGTTGCCGGAACTCCTCGGGGTCGAGCGTCGGACGCCGCTCGGTCAGATCACGCTCTTCGGCGGAGAGTTCCGCTTCGAGGCGGCGGTTTTCCTCGGCCAGCAGGCGGGACTCGGTCTCGATATCGGCGGTAACCCGTTGACCGTAGGCCGAATTCGCGAACAGCGCCTCCTGGTCGACGACGAGGAACGGGCTGCGCAGCGTCGGCACGGGCGTCGGCGTCGCGGGCGGCGGCGTCTCCTGCGCCAAAACGCCAACGGCCCCCGAAAGGAGGGCCGTTGCCAAACAGATCGTCAGCGCAAGACGGCGCATGGATCAGAACTTGGTCGAGATCGTCAGGTCGAACCCGGCCGTCCGGTCG
>JAUHZL010000157.1 GCA_030425945.1 Alphaproteobacteria bacterium
CCGCCCGTCACAGAGTTCAGATGGCTCCTCCTCCTCCCTGAGCCATCTGTCATATGCGGCGGTGCCCTCCTCCTCCCTGGCACCGCCGCTTTTTCTTTTGCAGGACATCAACACGCGCGCGGGCCGAACCGCCGGGACCATTCCGCTGTGCCGGACACATCGGGATCAGGGCCGACACCGGCCGCTTTCAGGGATCGAGGTTCCGGGACCCTAGCGGGCGGACACGTTGCCCTCGGATGGAGGACCATGGCGTCCCGGGTACGATTCGACCGCCCAGGACCGCCAAACCTTAGCGTCCGCCCCCTCTCAGAACGGCACGTCGTCGGCGCGGTCGGCGGGGACGACGAAGCTGGCGACCAGTTTCTTCACGCCGGCCTTGTCGAAGGCGATCTCGAGCTTGTCGCCCTCGACCGCCGTGACCGCGCCGTAACCGAACTTGCGGTGGAAGACTCGGTCGCCGGGACCGAAGGCGGGCACCGCCTCGGCGTCGATCACGATGCGGCTCGCCTCGCGCGGCTGGCTGATGCCGCGGGTCGCCACGTTCGACTGCATCCGCCGCCAGCCCGGCGAGTTGTAGACGTTGCTCTCGGCGGCGCGCTGGTGCAGGCGGCTTTCGGCCACCGGGGCGGCGGCGCCGAACCCGCCGCCGTAGAGGCCCGGCGGGGTCAGCACCTCGACATGGTCCTCGGGCAGCTCGTCGATGAAGCGCGACGGCAGCGACGAGACCCACTGCCCGTACATCCGCCGGTTGCCCGCGAAGGAGATCGTGCAGACCTCCTCGGCGCGGGTGATGCCGACATAGGCGAGGCGGCGCTCTTCCTCGAGGCCGCGCACACCGCTCTCGTCCATCGCGCGCTGCGACGGGAAGAGGCCGTCCTCCCAGCCCGGCAGGAACACCACCGGGAACTCCAGCCCCTTGGCGCCGTGCAGGGTCATCAGGCTGACCTTCGGGCCGTCGCTGTCGGAGTCGTTGTCCATCACGAGGCTGACATGTTCGAGAAAGCCCTGCAGGTTCTCGAACCCTTCCAGCGCCTTGACCAGTTCCTTGAGGTTCTCCAGCCGCCCCGGGGCCTCGGGCGTCTTGTCGTTCTGCCAGTGACCGGTATAGCCCGACTCGTCGAGGATGGTCTCGGCGGTCTCGATGTGGCTCGTGCCCGCGCGCACCAGGGCGGACCAGCGGTCGAACCCGGCGACCAGCTCCTTCAGCGCGGCACCGCCCTTGCCGCCGATCTCGCCCTCGGTGACGCAGAGCCGCGCCCCTTCCAGCAGCGACACGCCGTTGGCGCGGGCGATCCGCTGGATGGTCTGCTGGGCCTTGTCGCCGAGGCCGCGCTTGGGGGTGTTCACGATCCGCTCGAAGGCGAGGTCGTCGTCGGGCGAGACCGCGACCCGGAAATAAGCCATCGCGTCGCGGATCTCCATCCGCTCGTAGAAACGCGGCCCGCCGATCACCTTGTAGGGCAGGCCGATGGTCAGGAAGCGGTCCTCGAAGGCGCGCATCTGGTGCGAGGCGCGCACGAGGATGGCGATCCGGTCGAGGTCGTAGGGCTTCAGGCCGCGCGTGCCCTGCCCCAGCGCCTCGATCTCCTCGCCGATCCAGCGGGCTTCCTCGTCGCCGTCCCAGTGGCCGATCAGGCGGACCTTCTCGCCGTCGGCCGCCTCGGTCCAGAGCGTCTTGCCGAGGCGTGCCGCGTTGGCCGCGATCACGCCCGAGGCCGCCCCGAGGATATGGCCGGTCGAGCGGTAGTTCTGTTCCAGCCGGATCACCTGCGCGCCGGGGAAGTCCTTCTCGAAGCGCAGGATGTTGCCGACCTCGGCCCCGCGCCAACCGTAGATCGACTGGTCGTCGTCGCCGACGCAGCAGATGTTGCGGTGCCCGCCCGCCAGCAGGCGCAGCCAGAGATACTGCGCGACGTTGGTGTCCTGGTACTCGTCCACCAGCACGTAGCGGAACCAGCGCTGGTATTGCGCCAGCACGTCCGGGTGGTGCTGGAAGATCGTCACCATATGCAACAGCAGGTCGCCGAAGTCGCAGGCGTTCAGCTCGGTCAGCCGGGTCTGGTACTGCGCGTAAAGCTCGGTGCCCCGGCTGTTGAAGTCCGAGGCGTCAGAGACCGGCACCTTCTCGGGCGTCAGCGCGCGGTTCTTCCAGCCGTCGATCAGGTGCGCCAGCGTGCGGGCGGGCCAGCGCTTCTCGTCGATCCCGGCGGCGAGGATCAGTTGCTTCATCAGCCGGACCTGGTCGTCGGTGTCGAGGATGGTGAAGTTCGACTTCAGCCCGACCAGTTCGGCGTGGCGGCGCAGGAGCTTGACGCAGATCGCGTGGAAGGTGCCGAGCCAAGGCATCCCCTCGACCGTCTCGCCGAGCAGCGCGCCGATCCGCGACTTCATCTCGCGGGCGGCCTTGTTGGTGAAGGTGACGGCGAGGATCTCGTTCGGGCGCGCGCGGCCCTGCGTCAGCAGGTGCGCGATCCGGGTGGTCAGGGCGCGGGTCTTGCCGGTCCCGGCCCCCGCCAGCATCAGCACCGGGCCGTCGAGGGTTTCGACCGCCTGCCGCTGGGCGGCGTTCAGCCCGTCGAGATAGGGCACCGGCCGCGCGGCGAGGGCGCGCGCCGACAGCGACGGCCGGGCGGCCGCCTCGAAGGCGTCGAACTCGTCAAACTCGCTCATGCCCCTGACCCTAGCGCGCGCGGCCGGGAAGGGAAAGAGGGTGTTCCACATCTGTTCGCGCCGCGTTGCGCCGCTCTGTCGATCCCCTCTTGCACCTTCCCGCGCTCCTCCCTTCTATCGCGGGCCATGAGCCTCGATACCCGCTACCCCGCCCTGTCCGACCTGAAACGCGCCGCCAAGCGGCGGTTGCCGCATTTCGTCTGGGAATACCTCGACAGCGGCACCGGCGACCGGGAACTGGGGCTGAAGATCAACCGGGCGGGCCTCGACGCGGTGCCGCTGGTGCCCTCGGTGCTGCACGGGCATTGCCAGCCCGACCTGAGCACCACGTTCCTCGGGACGACCTATGCCCGGCCCTTCGGTATCGCGCCGATCGGGATGTCGGGGCTGATCTGGCCGAATGCCGAGCGCCTGCTGGCCGCCGAGGCGCGCCGGGCGCGGATTCCCTATGGCCTGTCCACCGTCGCCACCCGGCTGCCTGAAGAGGTCGGCCCCGTGGCGGGCGAGATGGGATGGTTCCAGCTCTACCCGCCCGCCGATCCCGAGACGCGGCGGGACATGATCCGGCGGGCCAAGGCCTCGGGCTTCGTGAAGCTGGTGATGACGGTGGACGTGCCCGCCGACTCGCGCCGCGAGCGCCAGCGCCGGGCCAACCTGACGATCCCGCCCCGGATCACGCCCGCGATGGTCTGGGCGATGCTGACCCATCCGACCTGGAGCCTCGGGACGCTGCGCCACGGCAAGCCGCGCCTGAAGCTGGCGGAGGACTACGCCAAGAACCACGCCGCCGCCTCGTCCGTCGCCCATGCCGGCCACGCGATCCGGGGCTATCCGGACTGGGACGATCTGAAGGCCACCCGGCAGGAGTGGGACGGCCCGCTGATCGTCAAGGGCATCCAGCGCCCGGAGGACGCGGTGCGCCTGAAGGAGGAAGGCGTGGACGCGGTGTGGGTGTCGAACCATTCGGGCCGCCAGTTCGAGACCGGTCCGGCCTCGGTCACCCAGCTTGCGCTGATCCGGCAGGCGGTCGGGCCCGCCTACCCGCTGATCTTCGACAGCGGCGTCGAGGGCGGCCTCGACATCCTGAAGGGCCTGCACCAGGGCGCCGACTTCGTGATGCTGGGCCGGGCGTGGCACTACGCGCTGGCCGGTCTCGGGGTCACCGGCGTGCGGCATCTGGTCGATATCCTGACCGACGATCTTGTGACCAACATGGGCATGATGGGCGCGCACAGCCTCTCGGACCTCCGGCCCTGGGCGGCGTAGGGCTGACGCCGCACCTGCAAAGCCGGTGACGCGGCGCAGCGAAATCGGCTATGACATGGCCACCGAGACGAGAGAGGCCCCGGACCATGACCGAATTCAAGAAGATCCTCATCGCCAACCGTGGCGAAATCGCGATCCGCGTCATGCGCGCGGCGAACGAGCTGGGGAAGAGAACCGTCGCGGTCTACGCCGAGGAAGACAAGCTCTCGCTGCACCGCTTCAAGGCGGACGAGGCCTACAAGATCGGCGAGGGGCTGGGGCCGGTGGCGGCGTATCTCTCGATCGAGGAAATCATCCGCGTCGCCCGCCTGTCCGGGGCCGACGCGATCCACCCGGGCTACGGCCTTCTGTCCGAGAACCCCGCCTTCGTCGATGCCTGCGACGCGGCGGGCATCACCTTCATCGGCCCGAAGGCCGCCACCATGCGGGCGCTCGGGGACAAGGCCAGCGCCCGGCGCGTGGCGATCGAGGCGGGCGTGCCGGTGATCCCGGCGACCGAGGTGCTGGGCGAGGACATGGACGCGATCCGGGCCGAGGCCGCCGCGATCGGCTACCCGCTGATGCTGAAGGCCTCGTGGGGCGGCGGCGGGCGCGGGATGCGCCCGATCCTGTCCGAGGACGAACTGGAAACGAGGATCCGCGAGGGCCGCCGCGAGGCCGAAGCCGCCTTCGGCAACGGCGAGGGCTACCTGGAGAAGATGATCCAGCGCGCGCGCCACGTCGAGGTGCAGATCCTCGGCGACCAGCACGGCCGGATCTACCACCTGTGGGAGCGTGACTGCTCGGTGCAGCGCCGCAACCAGAAGGTCGTCGAGCGCGCGCCCGCACCCTATCTCTCGTCGGCCCAGCGCGAGCAGCTCTGCGAGCTGGGCCGCAAGATCTGCGCCCATGTGAACTACGAATGCGCGGGCACCGTCGAGTTCCTGATGGATATGGACTCGGGCGAGTTCTACTTCATCGAGGTGAACCCCCGCGTGCAGGTCGAGCACACCGTGACCGAGGAGGTCACCGGCATCGACATCGTGCAGGCCCAGATCAAGATCGCCGAGGGCAAGTCGCTGACCGAGGCGACGGGCGTTGCCAGCCAGTACGACGTGACCCTGCACGGCCACGCCATCCAGTGCCGGGTGACGACCGAGGACCCGCTGAACAACTTCATTCCCGACTATGGCCGGATCACCGCCTATCGCGGGGCCACGGGCATGGGCATCCGCCTCGACGGCGGCACGGCCTACTCGGGTGCGGTCATCACGCGCTACTACGACTCGCTGCTGGAGAAGGTGACCGCCTGGGCGCCCACCCCGGACGCCGCCATCGCGCGGATGGACCGGGCCCTGCGCGAGTTCCGGATCCGGGGCGTGTCGACCAACATCGATTTCGTGATCAACCTGCTGCGGCACCCGACCTTCCTGTCGAACCAGTACACCACCAAGTTCATCGACACGACGCCGGACCTGTTCCAGTTCCGCAAGCGCCGCGACCGGGCGACCAAGATCCTGACCTATATCGCGGACATCAGCGTGAACGGGCACCCCGAGACCGCCGGCCGCCCGCGCCCACCCGCCGACCTGAAGGACCCGAAGCCCCCGGCCCTGCGCGCCGCGACCCCGGCCCCCGGCACCCGGCAGATCCTCGAGGAGAAGGGCCCGAAGGCGCTGGCCGACTGGATGAAGGCCGAGAAGCGGGTGCTGATCACCGACACCACCATGCGCGACGGCCACCAGTCGCTGCTGGCCACCCGGATGCGCTCGATCGACATGATCCGCGTGGCGCCCGCCTATGCCGCGAACCTGCCGCAGCTCTTCTCGGTCGAGTGCTGGGGCGGCGCCACCTTCGACGTGGCCTACCGCTTCCTGCAGGAATGCCCGTGGCAGCGGCTGCGCGACCTGCGCGCGGCGATGCCGAACCTGCTGACCCAGATGCTGCTGCGCGCCTCGAACGGCGTCGGCTACACCAACTACCCCGACAACGTCGTGCAGTCCTTCGTGAAGACCGCCGCCGAGACCGGGGTGGACGTGTTCCGGGTGTTCGACAGCCTGAACTGGGTCGAGAACATGCGCGTCGCGATGGACGCGGTGCAGGAGAGCGGCAAGGTCTGCGAGGGCACGATCTGCTATACCGGGGACATCCTGAACCCCGACCGGGCGAAGTACGACCTGAAGTACTACGTCGCCATGGCGCGCGAGCTGGAAGCCGCGGGCGCCCATGTGCTGGGCCTGAAGGACATGGCGGGCCTGCTGAAGCCCGCCGCCGCGCGCATCCTGATCAAGGCGCTGAAGGAAGAGGTGGACCTGCCGATCCACTTCCACACCCACGACACCGCGGGCGTGGCCTGCGCGACGATCCTCGCGGCCGCCGAAGCGGGCGTCGATGCCGTCGACTGCGCGATGGACGCGCTGTCGGGCAACACCAGCCAGGCGACGCTCGGCTCGGTCGTCGAGGCGCTGCGCCATACCGAGCGCGACACCGGCCTCGACATCGGGGCGATCCGAGAGATCTCGAACTACTGGGAAGGCGCGCGGGCGCATTACCTCGCCTTCGAGAGCGGGTTGCAGGCCCCGGCCTCGGAGGTCTACCTGCACGAGATGCCCGGCGGCCAGTTCACAAACCTCAAGGCGCAGGCCCGCAGCCTCGGTCTGGAGGAGCGCTGGCACGAGGTGGCACAGGCCTATGCCGACGTGAACCAGATGTTCGGCGACATCGTGAAGGTCACGCCCTCGTCCAAGGTGGTCGGCGACATGGCCCTGATGATGGTCAGCCAGGGCCTCAGCCGCGCGCAGGTCGAGGACCCGAAAACCGACGTCGCCTTCCCGGAGTCGGTCGTCGACATGCTGAAGGGCAATCTCGGCCAGCCCCCCGGCGGCTGGCCCGCGGGCATCCTGAAGAAGGTGCTGAAGGACGAGAAGCCGCTGTCCGAGCGTCCCGGCAAGCGCCTGCCGCCGATCGACCTGGAAAAGACCCGGGCCGAAGTGTCGGAGATGCTGGAAGGCAAGACCGTCGATGACGAGGACCTCAACGGATACCTGATGTATCCCAAGGTCTTCCTCGACTACATGGGCCGCCACCGCATCTACGGCCCGGTGCGGACCCTGCCCAC
>JAUHZL010000158.1 GCA_030425945.1 Alphaproteobacteria bacterium
AACCGGCTGAAACACTTCCGTGGCATCGCCACGCGCTACTTCAAGACCGCAACGAACTTCCTTGCCGCCCTCCACCTCGCTTCAACGCGGATCTGGATCAAGGCTAATGAGTCCACGACCTAGTCGCGCGCCACCGCGATGTCGGCGGCAACCGGGTAATGGTCCGAGGGCCAGCGCGCGCCGGTTTTCTCGCGCAGGACCATCGGCGGGCCGAGGGCCGTCAGCCCCGGCCCCAGCCCGATGTGATCGATCGCGCCGAAGAGATTGATGCCCCGGTTGAAGTGGTAGGTCGCGCCCCGCACCGGCAGGAAGGTCAGGCCCGCCGCCTCCAGCCGGGCATGGAGCGACGAGCCGAGCCGCGCGTTCAGATCGCCCAGCAGCACGACGCGCTCGCCCGCGTCGATCCACGGCGCCATGCGGTTGGCCACCAGCTCGATCGAGCGGCTGCGGTTCCCGGCACTGGAATAATCCGTGTGCAGGTTCAGCACCCTGAGCCGCGCGCCGGTCTCGCGGTCCTCGAACCGCGCCCAGCTGGCGAAGGCCGGGTAGCTGCCGTCGAAGGTGCGCGAATAGATCACGTCCGGCGTGTCCGAGAAGAAGAACCAGCCCTGCTCCAGCAGCCGCAGGCGCTGGGTCCGGTAGAAGATCGGCTGGGTCGACGGGAAGCGGCGCCAGTCGCCGACGGCAGCGGCGGCATAGCCGGGGTTCCGCGCCAGCAGGTAACTGCGGGCGAGATTCTCGTCGTCGCTGTTGCCGCCGGCGAAGCTCTCCATCTCCTGGAAGGCGACGAGATCCGCGTCGAGCCGCTTGAACGCCGCGTCGAGGCTCGGGGCCCGCGCCTGCCAGTCGGCGACGGACCACGCCCCGGTCGGCTGGTTCACGAGAATGTAGTGCACGTTGTGGGTCGCGACCCGCAGCCCGCGCTCCGGCGGCGCGGTCAGCTCGGGACCGAGGCCGAGACGCAGGTGCTGACAGCCCGCCAGCGCGAGCACCAGCAGGGGGACAAGGGCAAGAAGGCGCAGGACACGGGTCATGCCCCCGACAGTGGACCCGACGGACCGCGCGCGCAATCGCCGGGTTTGCACGGCGGTCCGGGTGGCGCAGGATCGCCGGACAGGATCGCTGCGGGGAGAGGACAGGATGGACATACGGCGCGCCACGCTGGCGGAGGTGCGGAAGATGGCCGCCTGGGCGAACGCGGAGGGCTGGACCCCCGGCCTCGGCGACGCGGCGGCGTTCCATGCCGCCGATCCGGAGGGCTTCTTCGTGGCCGAGGTCGGCGGCGAGATGGCCGCCTGCCTGTCGGTCGTCAACCACTCGCCCGCCTTCGCCTTTCTCGGGCTCTACATCTGCCGCCCGGACCTGCGCGGGCGCGGGATCGGATACGCGCTCTGGCAGGCGGGGCTCGGGCATGCCGGGGACCGGGTCGTGGGCCTCGACGGGGTCGCGGCGCAGGAAGCGAACTACGCGAAAAGCGGCTTCCTGCGCAGCGGGGCCACGGTCCGCCACGAGGGGCCCCTCGCCGCCCGGCCCGATCCGGACATCCGCCCGGTCGCGCCCGACGATCTGCCGGACCTGCTGGCGCTCGACCGCGCCGCCACCGGGGTGGAGCGGCGCGCCTTCCTGCGGGCGTGGCTGACGCCGACCGCGACCCGGCAGGCCGTCTGCCTGCCCGATGGCACCGGGCTGGCGGTGATCCGCCGCTGCGGGCGGGGCGTCAAGCTGGGGCCGGTGCTGGCCGCCGACGCGGAGACGGCGCTGCGGCTGATCCGGGCCGCGCTCTGCCGGATGCCGGAGGCGCCGGTCATCGTCGACGTGCCCGAAGGCGGCGCACTGGGCGACCGGCTGGCGGGGCTTGGCTTCGTCCCCAACTTCGCGACCGCCCGGATGTATCGCGGACCCTCCCCCCGGGGCGACGGACGGCAGCAGGCCATCGCCACCATGGAGCTTGGCTGAGCGGCGGAACTGCGCAAACGGAAGGACAGGTGTCGCGGCTGGGCGCGTCTGGGGACGCGACACCCCGGAAACTGGCCGCAGGAGAGGCAAGGAGGATGCCATGGATCTCGACCCCGGCAAGCTGTGGCGCAACCACATCGACGGGGCCTGGGTCCCCGGCGGCGGCGGCGAGATCGCGGTGACCGACCCCGCGACCGGCGCGGTGATCGGACGGCAGGCGCTGGCGGATGCGGCGGACGTGGACCGCGCGGTGGCGGCGGCCCGGCGGGTCCACCTGTCGGGCGCGCTGGCGGACCTGCGCCCGGTCGAGCGCGCCCGGATGGTGCAGGCGATGGGGCGCTGGTTTCTCGACCGGCGCGACGAGATCGCCGCGCTGCTGAGCCGCGACCAGGGCAAGCCGGTCTGGGAGGCGGTGATCGAGGTCGAGGGCACCGCGCGCTACTTCGAGTATTTCGGCAACCTCGCCGAAAGCGTCGAGGGGATCACCATCCCGCTGGGCGGGGGCTATGCCGACTTCACCCGGCCGGAACCGCTGGGCGTGACGGCACAGATCATCCCGTGGAACTACCCGCTGGAAATGACCGGGCGCGGCATCGCACCGGCCCTCGCGGTGGGCTGCCCGGTGGTGGTGAAGTCGCCGGAACTGACGCCGCTGACCCTCGGTTGTTTCGCGGAGGCCGCCGTGGCGGCCGGCCTGCCGCCGGGCGCGGTCAACGTGCTCTGCGGGTTGGGACCGGTCGCGGGCGCGGCACTGGCCGGGCACCGGGACATCGGCAACGTCGTCTTCACCGGGTCGGTGGCGACGGGGGTGGCCGTGGCTTCGGCCGCCGCGCGCAACGTCGTGCCCTGCGTGCTGGAACTCGGCGGGAAATCGGCGGCGGTGCTGGCCGAGGATGCCGATCTCGACCGCTGGCAGGCCGACCTGCGCTGGGGGATCTACTTCAACGCGGGGCAGGTCTGTTCCGCGATGAGCCGGGTGATCGTGCCGCCTGCCCTCGCCGGTGAGGTCGCCGACCGCGCGCGGGCGGTGGCCGAGAGCCTGGAGGTCGGCCCCGGCCCCGATGCCCGCGAGGCCGGACCGACGATGGGGCCACTCGTGTCGGAGACCCAGCGCGACCGGGCCGAGGCGATGGTGGCCCGCGCACTGGCCGAGGGCGCGCGGCTGGTCACCGGCGGCCACCGGCTGAACCGGCCGGGGGCGTTCCTGCAGCCGACGGTGCTCGACCGGGTCGCGCCGGAGGCGGAGATCGCGCAGGCCGAGGTCTTCGGGCCGGTGCTGTCGATCCTGACCGCCGACGACGAGGCCGAGGCGCTGCGCATCGCCAACGGGACCGACTACGGGCTGGTCGCCGGGGTCTACACCCGCGACGTGGACCGGGCGCTCGGGATGGCGTCGAAGCTGCGCGCCGGGCAGGTCTTCGTGAACGAGTGGTTCGCGGGCGGGGTGGAGACCCCCTTCGGCGGCGTCGGCCGCTCGGGCTACGGCCGCGAGAAGGGGCGCGCGTCGCTGATGAACTACGTGGCCGTGAAGAACGTGGCGATCCGGCTGGGATGAGCGGTCCGGGTCCCGGGGGCTGGCCGGTCGCGGGACGGGCGGGGATCGTGTGTGTGGGGAAGACGGAGACAAAGTGGAGGCGGGTCACCGCGCGGCGCCGTCGGCCATGGCGCGAGGCTGTCCGGTCGACGGCCGTTGACGACGGCAGACGCAGAAGCGCCCGATCCATCTACATGCGTCTCGGTGCTGCTCGAGGCCCGCCCGGGGCCGGCTGCGGGTGGAACTCCCGCGAGCCTAAGAATTTTAGGATCTTAACCAGTCGTCAAGACTCCGGGCCGCCGGACAGCCTGCAAGTCATTGATCTTGTTGAGGGGGTAAGGGCCGGCCACCCCCGGCAGACCGACCCGTCTAAAAATTTTAGCCCGGAAGAAGAAGGACTTGGCGCGCTGGATGTCCCCCCTGAGTGTGGGCACCCGTCCGCCAGACGCCCAACCCGCATGCCGACCGCACATCCGCCAGGTCTGCCACCGAGACCGTCCTCCCGTCTCCGGAGCCTCCCCCGCAACCCCACGCCCTCCAAGCGCCGCCCACGCATTCTCCCCGTTCCCAGCCGCACCCGGTCGCGCTAGGGTTGCATCCATGCCGGACACACCCGCCGACCTTCCCACAACCGAAACCGCCCTCCTGCGCGTGCGCGGGCGGGTTCAGGGCGTCGGCTACCGGCCGTTCGTGTGGCAACTCGCGCGGGCGCGCGGGCTGACAGGCTGGGTGAAGAACGACGCGGAAGGGATTCTGATCCTTGCCTCGGGCCCCGACCTGGCCGGTTTCGCGCGGGCGCTGCAGACCGAGGCGCCGCCGCTGGCCCAGGTGGACCGGGTCGAGCGTACCGCCACCGACCTTGCCGCAGGGCCCGGCTTCGACATCGTCGCGTCGGGGCCCGCCGGGGCGCGGACCCAGGTGACGCCCGATGCGGCCACCTGCCCCGACTGCGCCGCCGAGATCCGCGGGACCGGGCGGCGGCGCGGCTATGCCTTCACCAACTGCACCAACTGCGGGCCACGCCTGACCATCGTGACCGGGCTGCCCTATGACCGGGCGCGCACCAGCATGGCGGCCTTCCCGATGTGCCCGGATTGCGCCGCCGAGTATGCCAACCCCGGCGACCGGCGCTTCCATGCCCAGCCCGTGGCCTGTCCCGCCTGCGGGCCGCGCCTGTGGCTGGAGGCCGACCATACCGTCTGTCCCGGCGACCCGATCCAAGCCTCTGCCGCGCGGCTGCTCGCCGGGGAGATCCTCGCGGTCAAGGGACTCGGGGGCGTGCACCTCGCCTGTCTCGCCCGCGACGCGGGGGCGGTGGCGCGCCTTCGCGAGCGCAAGCGCCGCCCAGCGAAGCCGCTCGCGCTGATGGGCACCGAGGCGATGATCGCGACCCATGCCCGGCTCGACGACGCCGCGCTTGCCCTGCTCCGGTCCCCGGCCGCACCGATCGTGCTGCTGCCGATGGCGGGCACGCCCCTGCCCGAGACCGTCGCCCCCGGGATGGCCGAGCTTGGCTGGATGCTGCCCTACACGCCCCTGCACCATCTCCTGCTCGAGGCGGTCGGCGCGCCGCTGGTGATGACCTCGGCCAATGTCTCGGGCGCGCCGCAGGTCATCGGCAATGACGAGGCGCGCGAGAAGCTCGGCGGGATCGCGGATGCCTTCCTGCTGCACGACCGCGAGATTGCCCGGCGGCTCGACGACAGCGTCGAGCGGATGATACCCGCCGGCCCTATGGTGCTGCGCCGGGCGCGCGGGCGGGTGCCCGGGGTGCTGACGCTGCCCGAGGGCTTCGCCGACACGCCCCCGATCCTCGCCTACGGCGGCCAGATGAAGGGGGCGATCTGCCTCGCGCGGGACGGCCAGGCGATGCTGTCGCATCATCTGGGCGACCTCGACGATCCGGAGACCCGCGACGCATTCCTCGCCGCCGAACGCGACTATTGTGCCCTGTTCGAGGTCACGCCGGCCCGGCTCGCCTGCGACCGGCACCCCGACTACGCGGCCACCCGGCATGCCGGGGCGCGGGCGGCGGAGCTCGGCCTGCCGCTGATCCCGGTGCAGCACCATCACGCCCATATGGCCGCCGTTCTGGGCGAGACCGGCTGGGCCCGCGACGCGGGACCGGTGGCGGGGATCGTCCTCGACGGCACCGGCCTCGGCCCCGATGGCACGATCTGGGGCGGTGAGCTGCTGGTCGGCGACTATGCCGAGGTGACGCGCGCGGCCCATCTCGTCCCGGCCCCGCTGCCCGGCGGCGACCGGGCCGCGCGCGAGCCGTGGCGCAACGCGCTCGTGCGGCTCGACGCGCTGGGACTGGCGGAGGTGGCCGACCGGCTGTTTCCGGACGCGCCGCGCGACGCGCTGCGGGCCGCGCTGGCGGCGGGGATCGGGGCGCCGCTGTCCTCGTCAGCGGGGCGGCTCTTCGATGCGGCGGCGGCGCTCCTCGGCCTCTGCCCGATGGCGCAGAGCTACGAGGGCGAGGCGGCGATGCGGCTCGAGGCGCTGGCGCAGGGGGCCCAGCCGCGCGGCTACGCGATGGCGCCGGCGGGCGCGGTGCTGGACCCCGGCCCGGTGCTGGCGGCGATGGTCGAGGACCTCGCGCAGGGGGTCGATCCCGGGGCGGTGGCGGCGGGCTTCCAGGCGGCCCTCGCCCAAGGCTTCGCTTCGGCGGCCCGAAGGACGGTCGAGGCCGGGGCGGCGCGGGCCGTCGCGCTGTCGGGCGGCTGCTTCCAGAACCCGGCCCTGCTGGCGGCGACGCTCGACGCGCTGGCGGGCCTCGACGTCCGGTATCACACCCGCGTTCCGGCCAATGACGGCGGGCTTGCGCTGGGTCAGGTGCTGGTCGCGGCGACCAGCGCCTGAGCCCCCCGAAAAGGCCCGCCCGGCAAAATTCGATGTTGAAAATGCACGATTTTTCCGGGTCGCGCGGACCGGAAAGCCGCTGACCACCCGATCCGCAAAGCGGTAAGTCCCTTGCTGCGACAGGCTGTCAAATGCTGCGGCCGAACACCGGCAACTGACTGACAAACCTGGATTTCTTCCGCTTTGTCGCAGTCCGCGGCTTTGCTTTTGCAGCAGCGCCCCTGCCCCCCGCCTAATGGAGGCAATGCGGTCCGGGAGGCGACTCCGGGGCCGCGGAGGAGCCTAAGCGGAGGGATCAGCCTTGAGCCAGATCGAGACGTTCTACGAGGTCATGCGACGCCAGGGGATCACCCGGCGCAGCTTCATGAAATACTGCTCGCTGACAGCGGCGGCGCTGGGGCTCGGTCCCTCCTTCGTGCCGAAGATCGCGCATGCGATGGAAACCAAGCCGCGCACGCCGGTGATCTGGGTGCACGGCCTCGAATGCACCTGCTGCTCGGAATCCTTCATCCGCTCGGCGCATCCGCTGGCCAAGGACGTCGTGCTGTCGATGATCTCGCTCGACTACGACGACACGCTGATGGCGGCCGCCGGTCACGCCGCCGAGGCGGCGCTGGAAGACACCATCGAGAAATACCGGGGCAACTACATCCTCGCGGTCGAGGGCAAC
>JAUHZL010000159.1 GCA_030425945.1 Alphaproteobacteria bacterium
AAGGTCGCGTTCAGGTGATCCGCCAGCGCCGCGTCGAGCGGCCGCTCCCCGATCGCCCCGGCAATCTCGCCCACCAGTGTCTCGAACTCCGCGCGCGACATCGGTCCCTCCCCTGCGTCAGACTCGGCTTATGCTGTATAATGCAAAAAGCGATCCGCCATGCAAGATATATCCGCCCGTATGTTGCACTTTAATGCACCATGCCGAGCCTCAACCCATCCGGAGCAGCACCGCCATCGCCGAGTCGCCCGCCGCGCAGCCCTGGAAGAGGCCGGTGCCCCCGCCGCGCATCTCCAGCTCCTCGATCAGCTCCATCATCCCGCGCAGCCCGGTCGGGCCCTGCGGATGCCCCCAGACCAGCGAGGAGCCGAAGTTGTTCATCTCCCACCAGTCGATCCCGAAGGCCCGCGCGAAGGCGATGTCGTTCACCGCGAAGGGGTTGTGCGACTTGATCGCGTCGACCTGCCCGATCTCCAGCCCGGCCTGCGCCAGCGCCGCGCGCGTCGCCGCGATCGGGGCGGCGGGCATGTAGCCGCGGTCCTCGCGCGCCTGCGCCACCGCCAGCACCTGCACCAGCGGCCCGCCCGGCGCGATCTCCTGCGCCCGTTCGGGCGTCTTCACCACGATCATCCCCGCCGCGCCGTCCGCCGGGTGGGTCTGGCCCGCGAAGGTCACCGTGCCGCCGGGGACCACCGGCTTCAGCGCCGCCATCTTGGCGGGATCGGCGGGATGCACCCCCTCGTCGCCCTCCAGCACGGCGACGGTGCGACGGAACTTCGCGTCCGGCACCTCCAGCCGCGCGGGCATGTAGCGGCGCTGGAACGCCCGGTCCCGCGCCAGCGCGGCCTGGTACTGCGCGAAGCGGTGCGCCACCACCTCGTGCTGTTCCTCGGTCCCGATCCCGTCGCGCGCGGCGACGTTCTCGGCGGTCGTGACCATCGCGCCCTTCGCCCAGGGGTCGAAGTTGAAGCTGCCCAGCACCCAGTCCTCGGCAGTGCCGGTGCCGCCCGGCCCGTCCGGCGCGGGGTAGTAGACATGCGCGCCGTTCGACGTCCGGTCGCCCGAGGCGATCAGCGCCACCTCCGAGCGGCCCGCCGCCATCTCGCCCAGCGCGGTCGCCAGCAGGCGCGGCCCGGTCGCGCAGGCCTGCGTCACGGTCGGCCCCGCCAGCCCCTCGGCCCCGATCAGCGCGGTGAACCACGGCGTCGCGTAGAAGCAGTTCGGCTGGATCACCGTCAGCCCGTAGGCCGCGAAGTCGAAGACCTCCGGGGCGATCCCGCGCTCGGCCAGCGCCGCCTTCGTCACATGCGCCGCGAACTCGATCGAGTGCAGGTGCGCCAGGCTGCCCTGCCAGCGGGCGAAGGGCGTCGACCAGTAGCCGCCATAGGGAATGTAGCTCATGGCCGGATCACCGCCGGGTCCGCGTCGTCATAGAGCCGCGCCAGCAGCGCCGCCCGGTTCGTCAGCAGCTTGCGGAAGTTCAGGTTGCCCTTCGCCGTCGCCTCGCCCGCCGCGATCGAGGGCGGATCGGCCAGCACCAGCGCCCGTGCCACCCGGCGCGAGGCCCCGGTCTCGGTCTGCTCGGCCAGCCGCGCCCGGATCGCCGCATGCAGGCTCTCGCCCAGCAGCGCGCCGTCGGCGGCCTCGGTCGGATGCTCGGCCAGCGCGCGGGCCGAAGGCACGATCATCAGCCCGACCTCCATCCGCTCGGCCCCGCACAGCACCACGTCCTGCGCCAGCCCGCCCAGCCGCGCCAGCCAGTCGAGCCGCATCGCCCCCGCCTTGACCCAGGTCCCGGTCGCCAGCTTGAACTCCTCCGCGATCCGGCCCTCGAAGCGCAGCCCCTTCGTCATGTCGTCGGGGTCGATGAAGCTCATCGCGTCGCCGGTGATGAAATAGCCCTCCGCGTCGAAGGCCTCGGCGGTCTTCTTCGGGTCGTTGACATAGCCCGGCGTGATGTTCGGCCCGGCCACCCGCACCTCGTAGCGGCTGTCGTCGGCCGCATCGGGCACCAGCTTGACCGTCACCCCGGTCATCGGCACGCCGACGATCCCCGCGCCCTTGGCGGGCACGTGCTGGATCAGGCAGGCGGGCGCGGTCTCGGTCAGGCCCCAGGACGAGGTGAAGAGCGGCACGTCGCCCCGCACCTCGCGGGCCATGTCCTCGAGCGCCGCCCAGACCTCCTGCGGCAGCGAGGCGCCGGCATAGAACAGCATGTCGAGGTCCTCGAAATACCGCCGCTTCAGGTCGGCATCCTCGCGCATCGCCGCCAGCAGCTGCGCGAAGCCCACCGGCACGTTGAACGCGAGGGTCCCGGTGGTCAGCGCCAGGTTCTCCAGCGAGGTCTTCACCAGCGGCGGCACCGGCTTGCCCGCGTCGACGTAGAGCGCGCCGCCATTGGCCAGCATCATGTTGAAGTTGTGCGACCCGCCGAAGACGTGGTTCCACGGCAGCCAGTCCACGATCCGGGGCGGCCGCGCGCGCAGGAAGGGCAGCGCATCCGCGATCTGGGTCTGGTTGGCGCACATCATCCGCTGCGTCGTCTGCACGCCCTTCGGCAGCGAGGTCGAGCCCGAGGTCATCAGGATCTTCGCCAGCGTGTCGGGGCCGACCGTCGCGTTGGCCGCGTCCACGTCCGCGCGCCCGCCCTTCAGCAGGTCGTCGAAGGGGACGAGGCCGCCGCCCGCGCCGCGCGTCACCACCCGATCGAGCCGCGCGATCTCGGGCAGCGCCAGCGCCTCGGCATAGGTCTCGCCGTCCTCGGCATAGACCATCCCCGGCCGCACCAGCCCGATGCAGTGCAGCAGCGTCCGGTGCGCCCCCGGCATCAGGGCGTATTGCTCGGCCAGCGGCATCGTCGGGATGCCGACATGCTGCGCCGCCAGCGTCAGCAGCCCGTGGTTGACCGAGTTCCCCGACAGGATGGCGATCGGCGTGTCCGGCCCCAGCCCGCGGTCGAGCAGCGCCGCCGCGATGGCCTCGACCATCCCCAGCGCCTGGGCATAGGTCACCTCGCGCCAGCCCGCGCCCGACCGCTCGGCCAGCAGGACCGCGTCCGGCGTCTCGCGCGCCCAGTCGCGCAGCCAGTCCGTGGTGCAGCGCGCCACCCGGCCCATCGGCCAGCCCGAGCGCAACAGGATCGTCCCGTCCGGGCGATCCTCGCGCTCGACCTTGTGGGCGCGGTAGTTTCCGATGTCCGACCCGTGCATGGTCCCCTCCCTCGGTTCAGCTCTCGCGGCGGGCGCGCGGCCGGTTCTCGATCCGCGCCAGCGCCTCCATCAGGACCCGGCGCTCCTCCGCGCTCAGGTCCGCCGTCATGTCCGCCTCGTGCGCATCGACCGAGGCGCGGGCAGCGGCATAGACCCGCACACCCGCCTCCGTCGCGCGCAACGCGTAGGCGCGCCGGTCCTCGGGCGCGCGCGCCCGCTCGACCCAGCCGCGCCGCTCCAGGTCGTCGATCAGCGCCACCACGTTCGGCCGCTCCAGCGCCAGCGCATCGGCAAGCTGCGCCTGCCGCAGGCCGGGATTGTCCACCACGACCGCCAGCACGGAAAAGGTCAGCATCCGCAGCCCGTGCGGCTCCAGCACCCGCGTCACGTCGGTCTGGATCGCGTGGAAGGCGCGCTTCATCACGTAGCCGGAATAGACCCGCAACGCGCGGTCGGTCGCCTCGGCGGGCGGGGCGAGGCCGTCGGCGGCCAGCGGGGCGCTCAGCGGACGTCCCATCGGCCCCTACCGGAACACCGGCGCGCACTTGTCGAGGAAGGCCGCCAGGCCTTCCCGCGCGTCGTCCGAGGTCTGCGCGAGGGCGGCGGCGAGGCTCTCGGTGAACAGCCCGTCCGACCGGCTCATGTCGCCGATCCGCGCCACCGCCTGGATCATCATGTAGTTCGACAGCGGCGCGTTGCCGGCGATCTGCCGCGCCAGCTCCAGCGCGCGCGGCACGGCCTCGCCCGCGCCCACCACCTCGTGCGCGAGGCCGAGGCGCAGCCCCTCCTCCGCGCCGTAGCGGCGCCCGGTCAGCATCATCTCGGTCATCCGGTCGGCCCCGAGGATGCGCCCGACCCGCACCGTGGCCGAACCGCCCACGAAGATGCCGCGCCGCCCCTCCGGCAACTGGAACATCGTCGAGGGCTCGGCGATCCGCACATGGGTCGCGCTGGCCAGTTCCAGCCCGCCGCCGATCACCGCCCCGAACATCGCGCTGACCACCGGCAGGCCCGAGTACTGCACCCGGTCCAGCACCGAATGCCACCAGCGCGAATGGTGCAGGCAGCCCTCGGCATCCCGGGCGACATGCTCGGACAGGTCGAGGCCGGAACAGAAATGCCCCGCCGTGCCGGTCAGCACGATCACCCGGGTGCCCTCGGGCGGGGCCGCGAAGACCCCGTCGATGGCCGCCAGCAGCGCGTCCGACATCGCGTTGCGCTTCTCCGGCCGCCGCATCGTCAGGACGGTCACCGGGCCGTCGGTCTCGACGGTGAGCAGCGTCTCGGGCATGGGCTCCTCCCTCCCTTGGCCGTTATACCCCATAACCTTCTGGACGCGGCTCGCCCGCGCCCCCGGTCCGGCCGCCGCCTCCCCGCGACGCCCGGACCGCGCGTGTCACCACGGGATCAGGAACAGCGTGATCGCCGGGAAGGCCACGAGGATCGCCACCCGGATCAGGTCCGAGGCGACGTAGTAGAGCACCGCCTTGTAGGTCTCGATCATCGACGTGGCCCGGTCCATCGCGTTGATGATGAACAGGTTCATCCCCACCGGCGGCGTGATCAGGCCGACCTCGACCACGATCAGCACGAGGATGCCGAACCAGATCGCGGTCCGCTCGATCTGGATCTGCTCCAGCTGGAACGGCGTGATCCGCAGCCCCAGCGCCTGCAACTGCTCGCGGCTCAGCGTCAGGCCCGCGTCCAGTGTCTCGCGGATCGAGCCCAGCATCGCGTCCGTCATCCCCTCGGGCAGGCCCGCGTTCAGCACGTCCATCGCCCGGTGGTAATGCAGCTGCTCCATCGTGATCAGCCCGAAGTCCAGCGCCGAGATCACCGGGAAGAAGATCGGCACCGTCAGCAGGATCATCGACAGGCTGTCCATGAAACAGCCGAAGATCAGGTAGAGCACGAGGATCGCGATCAGCACGACATAGGGCGAGAAGCCCTGCGCCACGACGAAGTCCGACAGTTGCTGCGGCACCTGCGTCAGGGCGAGGAAGCCGTTGTAGAACGCCGCGCCCAGCACGATGAAGAAGATCATCGCGGTCGAGCGCGCGGTCGCCGTGAAGCTGTCGCCCAGCGTCCGCAGCGTCAGCCCGCCGTTCGCCCAGGCGATGATCGCGGTGCCCAGCGCGCCCACCGCCGCGCCCTCGGTCGGCGTGAAGATCCCGCCGTAGATGCCGCCGACCACCGCGATGAAGACCAGCAGCACCGGCCACACGTTGACCAGCGCGCGGAAACGGTCGGCATAGGGCATCCGCTCGCGCGTGCCCGCCGAGCCGGGGTTGATCCGGACGTAGATCGAGACCGCGATCATGTAGCCCAGCGCCGCCAGCAGGCCGGGCACGAAGGCCGCGAGGAACAGCTTGGCGATGTTCTGCTCGGTCAGGATCGCGTAGATCACCAGCACCACCGAGGGCGGGATCAGGATGCCCAGCGTGCCGCCCGCCGCCAGCGTCGCGGTCGAGAAGCCGCCGGCGTAGCCATAGCGCTTGAGTTCCGGCAGCGCCACGCGGCTCATGGTGGCCGCGGTCGCCAGCGACGAGCCGCAGATCGCCCCGAAGCCCGCGCAGGCCCCGATCGCCGCCATCGCGACCCCGCCCTTGCGGTGCCCGAGCCAGCCCTCCGCCGCCTTGAACAGCGCCTGGCTCATGCCGCCGAGGGTCGCGAAATAGCCCATCAGCAGGAACATCGGCACGATGGACAGCGAGTAGTTCGAGAAGGTCGTGTAGCTCTCGGTCTTCAGCCGGGCGAGCGCCATGTTGGTGTCGCCGGTCACCAGCCACAGGCCGACGAAGCCGGTGACGAACATCGCCAGCCCGATCGGGACGCGCAGGAAGATCAGGAGCAGCAGCGCCGGAAACGAGTAGATGCCGATCTCGAGGTTGCTCAATGGTCCGCTCCGCCCTCGGAGACCGCGATCTCGCGGCCCGTCACCAGTTCGATCAGGCGGACACCCGCCATGTAGACCCCGATCACCGCCGCCACCGCCGAGGCCGCGAAGGCCGCCGCGTAGCCCCACCAGATCGGGTATTGCAGCAGAAGCGAGGTCTGCCCGTTGTCGATGTTGCGCTGCATGCCCTGTTCGAGCTGCATCGCGATGATCACCAGCACCGCGGCGAAGACGGCGTCGATGACGAATTGCAGCGCCCGGATCTTCCAGCCGGTCAGCCCGTTGGTGAACACGTCCACCGTGGCATGGCCGGCGGTGATCTGGCACAGCGGGATGAAGGCGAAGATCGCGAAGGCCATCCCGGCCTCGACCATCTCCACGTCGCCTTTCACCGGCCCCACCCCGAAATCGAGCAGCGCCTGCGCCAGGCCCGGGACCGCGCCCATCACGGCGTCGGCGTGCAGGATCGCGCTGCCGGTGCGCCCGAGGATCGACAGGCAGGTGATGATGATCAGCAGCGACAGGACGATCCCGCCCAGCATCGCCATCGCGCGGGCGAGTGCCGTTAAAACTCGGTGCATGAGATACCCCGTCTCGGTCGGACCGCGCGGCTGGCGGTCGGCGTCCGGCCCCGGAAGGAAACCGGGCCGCGGCAGGGTGCGCCGCGGCCCGCGATCACGTCAGGCTCAGTTGTTGGCTTGGTACTCGGCCATCAGGGCCTTGGCCTCGTCGATCAGCGCCTGGCCGTCGATGCCCTTGCCCTTCATGTCCTCGACCCACGACGCGTAGATCGGCTGCACGATGGCTTCCCACTCGGCGGCCTGCTCCTCGGACACGGTGAAGATGTTGTTGCCGAGGTCGACCGCGATCTGCCGCGCCGGGCCGTCCGCGTCGGCCTGGGTGCCGCCCG
>JAUHZL010000160.1 GCA_030425945.1 Alphaproteobacteria bacterium
CCCCGTCGGGATCGACCACGAAGCGGATCAGGTCCGGCTTCGGACACACGTCACCGGTGGCGATGCAACGCCGCTCCGGTCCGGCATCCCGGTCCTTGTCCTGTCCGCCGCGGCTCACGGCGCCGTCCCCGGGGCCCGATCAGGCCCCGGCCTCCTCATCTTCGGCCGCGGCTTGTGCACGGGCCGCTTCGGCTTCCGCCTCGGCCTCGGGGTCGACCCAGCCCAGCATGACACGGGCCGTCATCACCAGCATCTGCGCCTCTTCCAGCGAGACCTCGAAAGGCTCCAGCAGGCCGTCATCCTTGACGCGCTGACCGTCGACGGTCGTCCAGCCGCCGGCCAGTTCCCAGTCGGCACAGGTCGCGAAGTCTTCCAGCGTCTTGACGCCATCCTTCGCCAGCGCCTCCAGCATCTGCGGGGTCAGGCCCTCGAAGTTGGCGAGGCTGTCCTCGAGGCCCAGCGCCCGAGCGTTCTCCAGCGCCTTGCGGTTCTGCTCCTCGATGAACTCGCGGGCGCGCGCCTGAAGCTCTTCGACGGTGTCCTCGTCGAAGCCCTCGATGACGAGCAGTTCGTCGGCATCGACATAGGCGACCTCTTCCAGGCTGGTGAACCCTTCGGTCACCAGAAGCTGGGCGATCACCTCCTCGACGTCGAGCGTGTCCATGAACATCTGGGTGCGCTCGGCGAACTCGGCCTGGCGGCGGCGGCTCTCTTCTTCCTCGGTCATGATGTCGATATCGAGACCGGTGAGCTGCGAGGCGAGGCGGACGTTCTGACCGCGGCGACCGATGGCGAGGCTGAGTTGCTCGTCCGGCACCACAACCTCGATTCGCTCGGCCTCTTCGTCGATCACGACCTTCGAGACCTCGGCCGGCTGCAGCGCGTTCACGAGGAAGGTCGCCTGATCCTCGTTCCACGGGATGATGTCGATCTTCTCGCCCTGAAGCTCGTTCACGACGGCCTGCACGCGGCTGCCGCGCATACCGACGCAGGCCCCGACCGGGTCGATCGAGTTGTCATAGGAAATCACGGCGATCTTGGCACGGCTGCCCGGGTCGCGGGCGACGGCCTTGATCTCGATGATGCCGTCGTAGATTTCCGGCACTTCCATCTTGAACAGCTCGGCCATGAACTCGGGCGCGGTGCGGCTGAGGAAGATCTGCGGACCGCGCTGTTCGCGGCGGACGTCCTTGACGTAGCAGCGGATGCGGTCGTTCGGGCGGTAGCTTTCGCGGCCGATCTTCTCGTTGCGGCGCAGCACGGCTTCGCCGGCCCCGACATCCACGATGATGTTGCCGTATTCCTCGCGCTTGACCTGGCCGTTGATGATCGTGCCGACGCGGTCCTTGAATTCCTCGTACTGGCGGTCACGCTCGGCCTCGCGCACCTTCTGCAGGATCACCTGCTTGGCCGACTGCGCGGCGATCCGGCCCATCTCGACCGGCGGGACCTCGTCCACGATGGTGTCACCGACCTGCGGGTCCGCGAGGTACTGCTTCGCCTGCGCGACGGTCAGCTCGGCCTGGTAGTTCTCGAGCAGGTCGTCCTCGACCACGGTCCGGACGCGGGTGAAGGTGGCGCGCCCCGTCTTGCGGTCGATCGACACGCGAATGTCCATCTCCGAGCCGTAGCGGGACTTCGCCGCCCGCGCGAGGCTCTCTTCCATCGCCTCGATGACGAGGCCGGGGTCGATCATCTTCTCGCGCGCGACCGCCTCGGCGGTCTGAAGAAGCTCAAGCTGGTTGGCAGAGGTGATTGCCATGGTTCAGTCCTCCTCCGACGCCTCGTCGGTTTCAATCTCGTCGAACTCGTCCACATCGATGCCTGCCGCCTTTTTCTGGCGCAGGATTTCGCGGATCAGGTCATCCGTCAGGATCAGCTTCGCGTCGCTCAGCCAGTCGAATTTCAGCCCGATGGTCACGTCGCCGTCCGGCGTGTCCTCGAGCGTGATCAGGATCTCGTCGCCCTCGGTCCCGTTGAGGATGCCCTTGAAGCGGCGGCGGCCCTCGATCAGCTCCGTGGTCTCGACGCGGGCTTCGTAGCCTTCCCACATGTCGAAGTCCTTGAGCCGGGTCAGCGGCCGGTCGATGCCGGGCGAGGAAACCTCGAGCGTGTAGTTGTCCTCGATCGGATCCTCGACGTCGAGCACGGCCGAGAGCGCGGTGGAAATCTTCGCGCAATCGTCGACCTCGATGCCGCCTTCGGGCTTCTCGGCCATGATCTGCAAGGTGGGCGTCTTGCCCCCCATCAGGCGCAGGCGGACGAGCTCGTAGCCCAGGTCCTCGATCACGGGACGGACGATCCCGGCGAGACGCTGGTCGATGGGGCTCTTGGCAATCAGATCGTTCATGGGGCCTGACAAAAAAAAACGGGCTCAGCGGCCCGTTGTCGTGTTCCGGTCGGGCCTCGGGTGTGGACCCCGATGCGCCGCTGTTGGAAAGGCACATAGGCTCGGGGCCGCGGAAATGCAAGCGCTCAGTTCAGGTCCTTCAGCAGCCGCCCGTGGGCCTTCATGCCGTCGACCGCCTGCCCGAAGGTCTCGAGGCCACGGGCCTTGAGCATCGGCAGCATCTTGAGGAACACGTCCGTCGTGGCCACCGCGTCGCCGAGGGCGGTATGCCGGTCCTCGTCCGCGATCCGCACGCCCAGCCGGTCGGCGATGGCATCCAGCGAATGCTCGCCATTGGTGCCGTAGAGCACCGCCGACAGCAGCACCGTGTCGAGCACCGGGTGGTCGAAGCGCGCGCCGATCTCGTTCTGGCGGCGGTAGAAGAACGCCATGTCGAAAGGCGCATTGTGCGCGACCAGAACCGCACCGGCACAGAAGTCGTGGAAGCGGCGACCGGCGGCCACCATGTCCGGCGCATCGGCCACCATGTCGTTGGTGATCCCGTGGACATTGGTGGCACTCAGCGGGATCGACCGGCCCGGGTTCACCAGCGTGTCGAAGACCTCGCCCGCGACGCGCTTGCCGTTGACGACCCGCGTGGCGGCGATCTGGCAGACCTCGTCTCCGCGGTCGGGCAACAGGCCCGTGGTTTCGGTGTCGAAGATCACGTAGGTCAGACGGTCCAGCGGCGTCTCGCGCAGCGCCTCGGAGGGCCGGGCATGCAGCAGGTCGAAATCGTAGACCGCCTCCCGGGGTGACGCGGCCCCGTCCCGCGCGGCGCGCAGGGTCAGGACGTAGCCGGGCGCCGTCTCGGACCCGGCCACCGGCTCCATCAGCCGAAGCGCGGCGCAGAGAGGCTGCGCGTCCTGCCGGGCGTCGAGGGCCACCTCGGCGGTGGTCGCGAAATCGCGTCGGGTGGCGAGGTCCTCGTGCGCGGCCGCCAGCGGCGCGATCTCCACGAAGTCGGCCAGCGACCGGTCGAGCCGCACCTGCCCCGGCGCGCCGAGGAGGGCTCGCGCCGCACCGTTGTAGAACGCGATCCGGTGGCCGGCGGTGCACAACAGGACGCCGTCCGGAAGATCCCGCAGGACCGTTTCCAGCGCGGTGCGATCCGCGGCGATGCGCGCGGTCTCGCGCCCGACCGCCTCGGCCATCGCGTTCTTCATGTCGGTCAGGTTCGCGGTGACCGCCGCCGCCGCCGGGGCCAGATCGCCGAGATAGCGCGCCGCCTGCGCGTCCACCTCGTGGGTCACGTCGGCATGGGCCCGGGCGCGCATCTCGTTGGCCAGCCGGTCCACCGCCTTGGCGACATTCTCGTCGAACAGCAGCCAGACCCAAGTAACCAGCCCGAGGATCACGAAGCCCGAGGTCGCCCCGGCAAAGACGAAGGCCGAACGGGCATCCCCGCTGTCCAGCCGCCCGTAGCCGAGCCAGAGCCCGCCGCCGACCGCCGCCAGCGCGCCCAGCGCGACCAGCGCGAAGAACAGGAAGACCCTCAGGCGCAGACTCAGTGTGTGCAGCATGCCTCCCCCTCCCCCGGGTCGGCGCGGGCCCTATCCCGCGTCGGCGTCGCAAACGGCCCGGAGCAGGGGATCGGTGTCCTCCAGCGCGATCCACTCCGCCCCCTCGATAGTGCCGTCCGCGGCGAACTCGGTGCCATCGATCAGGTCGGCGCGCCTTGATTCAGCGCAATCCAGCAGGACCGGCACCCGCGCGAGGGGGGCCCAGCGCCCGAAGACGAAGACCTCGACCAGCCGCTCGTCCGGCCGGTCCGGATGCGTCAGGGCCGCGGAGGGCTGGACACTGACGAACCGGTCCACGAAGGGCGCCGCGAAGGTCCACGGCCGCAGGACCGACCGGCTTTCGTTGGTGCGGACGACGACATGTCCCTCCGGCAGGTTGGCCACGTTGCGCGGGAACCAGTTGTACTCGCTCCAGATCGCGAAGCCGATCATCGCGAGCCCTGCCCCGATCGGGATCAGCGCGCGCGGCAGCCGGTTCCCGGTCAGCTTGACCAGTCCCAGCACGATACCGCCCGCGGCAACACCGGCGACGAAGGTGGCGATCAGTTCCAGAAACATGGCGATCCTTTCAACTCAGCACGCCGCGGCCCTGTCCGACGGCGGACTGCATCGTGCGCACGACGACGAAGGCGTCGCGCAGGTGGGACCGCTCGAACTCGCTCAGCGAGCTCGGGGCCATGAAATTGTCCGGCGGCGCCCCGGCCCGGATCTGCCGGGTCTGGTGGACGAGGCGGGTCTCGGCGATCAGGTCATAGGCATCGAGCAGGTCATGCGCCCCGGAGGACGAAATGACGCCCGCCGCCTCGGCCGCTTCCAGCCGGGCCCGGGTGTTCACCTCGGTCAGTTCCGCCATCAGCGCATAGACCCGGCCCAGGTCGACGACCGGAACGACGCCGTTGTGCTTCAGGTCGACGGTATTCTTGTGCTCGCCCGAGCGGATGGTGGCGAAGCCCCGGATCAGCCCCAGCGGCGGACGGTGCTTGAGCGAGTTCGACACCATATGCGCCACGAAGATCGAGTTCTTCCGCGCGCGCGCCAGCGTGTCGTGCTGGAGGGCGTCCAGCAACTCGCCCGCGCCGCCGATCGTGCGCAGGTCGAACATGACACTCGCCAGCATCTGCGCGGTCGGATCGGGCTTGGCGATCCAGCCATCGAAATAGCCGCGCCAGACCCGGAGCGGCTGACGCCAGCGCGGATTGGTCGCCATCATGTCGCCCGGACAATAGACGTACCCCGCGTCGTTCAGCCCGTCCGAGACGAACCGGGCGAGCGCGTCGAAGTAGGGGACCATGTCCTCGGTAAAGGCGTCGTCTAGGATCAGGGCATTGTCCTGGTCGCTGACGCCGGTCTGTTCCTGCCGTCCCTGGCTGCCGCAGGCGACCCAGGCATAGGGCACGGGCGGCGCGCCCAGCGCGGCCTCGGCCAGCGCCAGCAGGCGGCGGGTGGCGGCATCCGCGACGTCGGTGATCAGGCGCGTCACCACCTCGTGCGGGGTCCCGGCCCCGACCAGGTGCGCCAGCAGCTTCGGCAGGCCCCGGGTCGCGGCGGCAATGCCGGTGGCGTCCTTCGCCGCGACGATGCTGGCGATGATCTGCGCGCTGGAGGTGGCCTGGAACCGGGTCAGGTCGGTCTGTGTGAGGATGCCGACCAACTGACCCCCCTCGGTGATCGGAAGATGACCGATCCGGCGCTCCAGCATGGCGTGCAGCACATCCGAGCCCAGCGCCCCCGGCGACAGGCTGTAGGGCGCGCGGGTCATCACCTCGGCGACAGGGCGGTCGCCCGGCACACCCTCGGCCAGGGCGCGGCCCGTCAGATCGCCGGTGGTCACGATCCCGGTCAGCGCGCCCTCCTCGGTCACGGCGACGCAACTGACATGCCGGTCCCGCATCAGGCGCGCGACCTCGGCGATCGGGGTCGTCGGCGCGGTGGCGATCGGATCGGGCGTCATCAGGTCGCGGACCCGCGCGGTGCTCAGGTCCTTGCCCCGGGCCGTCGCGGGCGGGCGGCCACGGTCGAAGAACCGCGCCACGGTGGGATGGTCGGCGACCAGCCGTGCATAGACCGGCGCGGGCAGAAGATAGAGCAGGCAGTCGGACTGCGCGACGGCGCGCGTGACGGCCTTGCCACCGTGGGCGAGCCCGCGTTCCCCGAAGCTGTTGCGGGGTCCGAGATGCGAGATCTCCTCGCCGTTGCGGTCCGAAACCTCCACCGCGCCGTCCGCGATCAGGTAGAGCCCCGGCATCTGGTCCCCAAGGTCATAGACCGGGCTTCCGGCCGCCAGGCGCACCGCCTCGACCTGCGCGGCCAACGCCTCCAGATCGGCGGCGCCGAGCGTGTCGTAGGGATGGCTGTGGGACAGGAACCGGGCGATTCCGGCAGGCGTGTCGCTCATCGGGGACTCCGTGAAATCAAGGTGTTGTCCGATGCGCTATCAGTCCGCACGGCGTACCACGTTGATCCAGGGCAAACGCGCGCCCCCGGGGACGGAGGCGCGCGCGTCGTTCTAGGGAAGGGGGCCGGCCGTCAGACCGGCACCCTTCGATCCTCAGTGGTCGGCCGCAGCGGCACCGGCCCCTTTCGGGATACGGATGCTCTCGACCAGCTCCTGGATCTCGCGCGGCGGGGCCTGGGTCACGCGGCTGACGCCGATCGCGACCGCGAAGTTCAGCACCGCACCGACGGTCCCGATGGCCGTGGACGAAATCCCCAGCAGCGAGCCCTCGATGGTGTCGGGGAAGCTGTTGGTGCCCGGCACAAAGAACCAGCCCTTGTGCAGGAAGATGTAGACGAGCGTGAACACGAGGCCCGTCAGCATCCCCGCAACTGCGCCAACGTTGTTCACGCGCTTCGAGAAGATGCCCATCATCAGCACCGGGAAGATCGACGCCGCCGCCAGACCGAAGGCGAGCGCCACCGTCTGTGCCGCGAAGCCGGGCGGGTTGAGGCCGAGGTAGGTCGCCACCGCAATGGCCACCGCCATCGCGATCCGGGCGGACAGCAGTTCACCCTTTTCGCTGATGTTCGGGTTCAGCTGGCCCTTGATCAGGTCGTGGCTGACCGCGCCGGAGATGGCGAGCAGCAGACCCGC
>JAUHZL010000161.1 GCA_030425945.1 Alphaproteobacteria bacterium
TCAACATCGTCCGGCTGAGCCATGTCGAACTGCGTGTCACCGACCTGGCGTGGTCGCGGGCCTATTACGTCGACCTGCTCGGTCTGCAGGTCACGCGGGAGGAGCCGGACGCGCTCTACCTGCGCGCCATGGAGGAGCGCGGGCATCACTCGATGGTCCTGCGCCGGGCCGCGGAACCGTCGGTCGGTGCGCTGGGCTTCAAGGTCTGGAGCGAGGGGGACCTCGACCTCGCGGCGGCGTGGTTTGCCGGGCAGGGACTGCCGGTCCGCTGGGTCGAGCGGCCGTTCATGGGGCGCGTGCTGGCGACCCGCGATCCCTGGGGCATCCCGCTGGAGTTCTACGCCCGGATGGACCGGTTGCCGCCGATCCACCAGAACTACGCGCTCTACCGCGGGGTGAAGCCGCTCAGGATCGACCATTTCAACATGTTCGCCTCTGACGTGGATGCCAGCACGGCGTTCTGGGGCAGCATGGGCTTCCGGGTGACGGAGTACACCGAGGATGCCGAGACCGGGCGGCTCTGGGCGGCTTGGCTGCACCGCAAGGGCGGGGTGCATGACGTGGCCTTCACCAACGGGACCGGGCCGCGCCTGCACCATGTCGCCTTCTGGGTGCCGACGCCGCTGAACATCATCGACCTGCTCGACCTGATGTCGACCAGCGGCTACCTCGAGAACATCGAGCGGGGTCCGGGGCGGCACGGCATCTCGAACGCGTTCTTCCTGTATATCCGCGACCGCGACGGCCACCGGACCGAGATCTACTGTTCCGATTACCAGACGGTGGACCCGGACCACGAGCCGATCAAGTGGGGCCTGACCGACCCGCAGCGCCAGACCCTGTGGGGCGCCCCCGCCCCGCGCAGCTGGTTCGAACTGGGCTCGCTCTTCGAGGGGGCGACCCCCGTCGAGAGTGCGCTGAAGTCCCAACCGATCATCGCGCCGTGACGGAGTAAGCATGGACTGGGACGACTTCCCCGGCTGGGGCGCAAAGATCTCGGATTGGGCGGCGGAGTATCACCGCACCCTGCGCGACCGGCCGGTGCGGGCGCAGACGCAGCCGGGCGACATCGCGGCCCAGCTTCCCGATGCCCCGCCCGAGGGGCCGGAGGGGATGCAGGCCATCCTCGACGATTTCGAACGGATCGTGATGCCGGGGATGACCCATTGGCAGCACCCGCGCTTCTTTGCCTATTTCCCGGCCAATGCCGCGCCGCCCTCGATGCTGGCGGAGATGCTGGTCTCGACACTCGCGGCCCAGTGCATGCTTTGGCAGACCTCGCCCGCCGCGACCGAGATGGAAACCCGGATGCTGGACTGGCTGCGGCAGGCGATCGGGCTGCCGGAGCGCTTTGCCGGGGTGATCCAGGACAGCGCGTCGTCGGCGACGCTGGCGGCGGTGCTGACCATGCGCGAGCGGGCGCTGGACTGGCAGGGCAACGCCGAAGGTCTGAGCGGGATGCCGCGCCTGAGGGTCTATGCCTCGGCGGAGGTTCACAGTTCGGTCGACCGCGCGATCTGGGTCGCGGGGATCGGTCAGGAGAACCTGGTCCGTGTGCCCGTGGCGGGACCGCTGCGCGGGATGGACGCCGCCGCACTGGAGGCCGCCATCGCCGCCGACATCGCGGCGGGGCACCGGCCTGCGGGCGTGGTGGCCTGCACCGGCGGAACCGGGACCGGCGCCTGTGACGACCTGCAGGAGGTGATCGCGGTGGCCAAGCGGCACGGTCTCTACGTCCATGTCGATGCGGCCTGGGCCGGGGCGGCGATGATCTGCCCGGAGTTCCGCACGCTTTGGACCGGGGTCGAGGGGGCGGATTCGGTCGTCTTCAACCCGCACAAGTGGCTCGGGGCGCAGTTCGACTGTTCGGCGCATTTCGTGGCCGAGCCGGACGCGCTGGTGCGGACGCTGGCGATCCAGCCGGAATACCTCAAGACCCACGGGCATGACGGCCTGATCAACTACTCGGAATGGTCGGTGCCGCTGGGCCGCCGGTTCCGCGCGCTGAAGCTGTGGTTCCTGATCCGGTCCTACGGTCTGGAGGGGCTGCGCACGCGGTTGCGCAACCATGTCGCCTGGAGCCGCGCGCTGGCCGACCGGCTGCGCGCCGATCCGGCCTTCGAGATCGTGACCGAGCCGGTCCTGTCGCTGTTCACCTTCCGGCTGGCCGGGCAGGACGACGCGACGCAACTGGCCTTCGTGAACCGGGTCAACGACGACGGGCGCATCTACCTGACCCAGACGAAGGTGGACGGGCGCATGGTCGTGCGCTTCCAGGTCGGGCAATTCGACGCGACCGAGGACGATGTCCGGGTCGCAGGCGACGTGATCCGGGAATTGGGGGCGGCATGAGACTGGCGAGCTACAGCATCGGGGGTGTCCCGTACTGGGGCGCGGTGGCAGAGGGCGGCATGATCGCGCTGTCGCCGGAGTTCCCGCAGTGGCCGACGTTGCGCGGCGTGATCGCGGCGGAGGCGCTGTCGGAGGTGGCCGAGGCCGCGCGGGGACGGGCCGTGACCCATCCCGACGGGAGTTTCCGTTGGGAAATCCCGGTGCCGGATCCCGAGAAGATCCTCTGCGTTGGCGTCAACTTCCCCGACCGCAACGCCGAGTACAAGGACAGCACCGAGGCGCCGCCGCACATGTCGCTGTTCATCCGGTTCCCGCGCAGCTTCGTCGGGCACGAGGTGCCGCTGACCCGGCCGCCGGAGACGCCGCAACTCGACTACGAGGGCGAGATTGCCGTGATCATCGGGCGGGGCGGGCGGCGGATCGCCGAGGCGGATGCGCTAAGCCATATCGCGGCGCTGACGCTTTGCAACGAGGGCACGCTGCGCGACTGGGTGCGCCATGCGAAGTTCAACGTCACGCAGGGCAAGAACTGGGACGGCTCGGGTGCGATGGGGCCGTGGCTGGTGCCCTTCACCGATCCGGCGCAGATCACCGATGTCGCGTTGCGCACACGGGTGAATGGCGAGACGCGGCAGGACGACCGCACCGGGCGGATGCTGTTCCCTGTGGCGCGGCAGATCGCCTATATCTCGACCTTCACCACGCTGGTGCCGGGCGACATCATCGTGACCGGCACCCCGACGGGGGCGGGGGCGCGGTTGGATCCGCCGCGCTACCTGGTCCCCGGCGACGTGGTCGAGGTCGAGGCGGAAGGGATCGGCCTGCTGCGCAACGGCGTGGTGGACGAATGACGCCGGACGAGATCGCCACCGCCGCCGCGCGTTTGCTGGAGGCCGAGCAGACCCGTGTCCAGTGCGGGCTGCTCAGCCTCGCCCATCCGGGAATGACGCTCGACGACGCCTATGCGGTGCAGGCCGCTGTCGTCGCCGCGAAGGAGGCCGCCGGTCGGCGGCGGGTCGGCTGGAAGATCGGTCTGACCAGCCGGGCGATGCAGCAGGCGCTGAACATCACCACGCCGGACTCCGGGGTGCTGCTCGACGACATGGTCTTCGAGGACGGCGCCACCGTCCCCGAGGGCCGGTTCATCCAGCCCCGCGTCGAGGCCGAGATCGCCTTCCTGATGCGCGCGCCGCTGTCGGGGGCCGGGGTCACCCGGGAGGATGTCCTCGCGGCGACGGAGGCCGTCGCGCCCGCGCTCGAGATCCTCGATACCCGCATCCTGCGGGCCGATCCCGCCAGTGGCCGGGCGCGGATCATCACCGACACCGTCTCGGACAACGCGGCCAATGCCGGTGTCGTGCTGGGGGCCGCGCGCCATGACGTGCGGGCGACCGACCTGCGCCGGGTCGGGGCCATCGTGAAGCGCGACGGGGTGGTGGAAGAAACCGGGCTGGGCGCCGGAGTGCTGGACGACCCGGTGACCGGGATCGTCTGGCTCGTCCGGCGGCTGGCCGCCTATGGGCAGGGCTTGGCGCCGGGCGAGATCGTGCTGTCCGGCTCATTCATCCGTCCGATCGAGGCCCCGCCGGGGTCGGCGTTCGACGCGGACTTCGGCCCGTTCGGCCACGTTTCGCTGCGCTTTGCCTGACGGGCAGGAGGCCCGGCCGCGAAGGACCGGGCCCCAATGTGGGTTACT
Source organism: Alphaproteobacteria bacterium (assembly GCA_030425945.1). Lineage (GTDB taxonomy): Bacteria > Pseudomonadota > Alphaproteobacteria > Rhodobacterales > Rhodobacteraceae > Dinoroseobacter. Next base: position 4,049 of record JAUHZL010000161.1, read on the forward strand.
CGGCGGCCCAGCCGGAGACGGCCTTGACCTCGAGGAAGTCCTCCAGACCCCAGACGCCGCCTTCACGCCCGTTGCCGGACTGCTTCATGCCGCCGAAGGGCGAGCCTGCGCTGCGCGACTTGCCGTTCATCTCGACCATGCCCGAGCGCAGCTTGCGCGCGACGCGGTTGGCCTTGGTGCCATCGGTGGTCTGGACGTAGTTCGTCAGGCCGTAGACCGTGTCGTTGGCGATGCGGATCGCGTCTTCCTCGGTGTCGAAGGGCAGGATCGACAGCACCGGGCCGAAGATCTCTTCGCGGGCGATGGTCATGTCGTTGGTCACGTCGGCGAAGACGGTCGGACGGACGTAGTAGCCACGGTTGAAGCCCTCGGGCCGTCCGGGACCGCCGGCGACGAGCCGCGCGCCCTCGGCGATCCCGGCCTCGATCAGGCCCTGGATCTTGTTGAACTGCGCTTCGCTTACGACCGGCCCGATGTGGCGGCCGCCCTCGCGCGGGTTGCCCACGGTGATGCTGTTGGCGACCTCGGCCGCGGCCTCGACCGTGCGGTCGTAGATGTCGCGCTGCACGAGCATCCGCGACGGCGCGTTACAGGACTGGCCCGAGTTGTTCATCATGTGGCGCACGCCGCGCTTCACGGCGGTCTCGTCGGCGTCCGAGAACAGGATGTTCGCGCCCTTGCCGCCCAGTTCGAGGCTGACGCGCTTGATGGTGTCGGCGGCGGCCTTCGAAATCGCGATCCCCGCACGGGTGGAACCGGTGAACGAGATCATGTCCACGTCCGGGTGCTTCGACAGCTGCGTGCCGACCCCGAGGCCGTCGCCGTTGACCATGTTGAAGACGCCCTTCGGGAACCCCGCCTCGTGCACGATCTCGGCAAAGACGATGGACGACAGCGGCGCGACCTCGGAGGGTTTCAGGACCATCGTGCAGCCGGTCGCCATCGCCGGGATCGCCTTGAGCGTCACCTGGTTCATCGGCCAGTTCCAAGGCGTGATCATCCCGACGACACCGATCGGTTCCATCAGGATACGGTCGTTCGGGGCGTGGGTGCCGAGCATCTTCTCGTAGGAGAAGTCCTTCGCCGCGCGCAGGAAATTGGTGATGTGCCAGCTGCCTGCCGTCACCTGCTGCTCGCGGGACATGTCGATGGGCGCGCCCATTTCGAGGCTGATCGCCTCGGCCATGTCCGCGGCGCGGGCATTGTAGACCTCGAGCAGCTTCTCGATCAGCGCGAGACGTTCGGCATGCGGCGTCTCGGCCCAGTCCCAGAACGCGGCGCGCGCGGCGGCCACGGCCTTGTCGGTGTCGGCCTGTCCGCCGAGCGAGATCACCGCGCAGGGATCCTCGGTCGCGGGGTCGATGACGAGGCAGTCGTTGGCGGCGCTGGGGGCCACCCAGGCCCCGTCGATGTAGAAGTCGCGTTTCTCGATCATGCTGAGTCTCCCTCGCTGGACCCGCCTCTTCGCAAGCGGCGCGGGTCGCGTCGCGCGCACCCTGTCACCAGTGTCGCATCTGCGCAAGCGGGGTGGAACCGGCGCCCCGCGGTGCCTAGCTGAACCGGGGACACAGTCACGTACAGGAGAGAGACATGGCGCTGCGCATCAACGATACCGTGCCGGATTTTGCCGCCGACACCGACAAGGGGCGGATCGAGTCGTTCCACGATTGGATCGGCGAGAGCTGGGCGATCCTGTTCAGCCATCCGAAGGACTTCACCCCGGTCTGCACCACCGAGTTCTCGGCGGTGGCGCAACTGGCCGACGAGTGGGCGAAGCGGAACACCAAGGTCATCGGCATCTCGGTCGACGGCGTCGAGGACCACAAGAAGTGGAAGGGCGATATCGAGAGCTATGCCGGCACCGGCGCGGGCTTCCCGATCATCGCCGACGAGGGGCTGGCGGTGTCGAAGATGTTCGACATGCTGCCCGCCGAAGCCTACCTGCCCGACGGCCGCACGCCGGCGGACAGCGCGACCGTGCGTTCGGTCTTCATCATCGGGCCGGACAAGCAGCTGAAGCTGTCGATGACCTATCCGATGACCGTCGGCCGCAACTTCGCCGAGGTGCTGCGGGCGCTCGATGCGCTGCAGACCAGCGCCGGGAACGGCGTGGCGATGCCCGCGAACTGGACCCCGGGGCAGGATGTGATCATTCCGACCTCGGTCTCGGACGAGGCGGCGACGGAGAAGTTCGGCTCCTTCACCACCCACTTCCCCTACCTGCGCACGACGAAACTGCCGGGCTGACGCCCATCCGGTCCGTCCCCGGCGCTCCGTCGCCGCCGGGGACGGGTCCCCCGAAACCCCTCGACACGGCGGTCGGGCTTGGGAATGGTGACTCTGTCTGTCACCGGAGTTCCCATGCCGCGCAAGGCCGTTCCGAAGCCGCCGCCCACGGTGATCGGATGGCGCGAGATCATCGCGCTGCCGGAACTCGGGCTGGCCGAGATGCATGCCAAGATCGACACCGGGGCGCGGACCTCGGCGCTTCATGCCACCCGGATCGTGCCGTTCCAGCGCGACGGGCAGGACTGGGTGCGCTTCCGGATCCCGCGCGACCACGGCCATGCCGCGCGGACCTGCGAGTTGCCGCTGGTCGATCATCGCGAGATCAAGAACACCTCCGGCACGCCCGAGCCGCGCTACGTCGTCGAGACGCTGATGGTGCTGGGCGGGCGGCGCTGGCGGATCGAGGTGTCCCTGGCAGATCGCAAGGCGATGCGGATGCCGATCATCCTCGGACGGACCGCAATCCGTCGGCACAATATTCTCGTCGATGCCGGGCGATCGTACCTGGTGCCCTTGCCGGGGCCGAACGGGGCGGATAGATCCCGCGCGCCTGCCCGAAAGGACGTCCCATGAAGCTCGCCATGCTCGCCCGCAACGCGGGTCTCTACACGCACCAGCGGCTGAAGGAAGCGGCCGAGGCCCGGGGGCACACCCT
>JAUHZL010000162.1 GCA_030425945.1 Alphaproteobacteria bacterium
CGTCGGTGGTCGAGTCGGGATGGACGGTGGCGCAGACCTCGACCAGGCCGACGATCGCCTTGTCGGTCTGCGAGTGATAGAAGAAGCCCCGGTCGCCGAGCGCCATCTCGCGCATGAAGTTGCGCGCCTGGTAGTTGCGCACGCCCGACCATTCCTCGCCCGCGTCGCCCTTTGCCACCTGCTGGTCCCACGACCAGGCGTCGGGTTCGGACTTGAAGAGCCAGAAGCGCATCAGCCGATCACCCGGTTCCACGGGCGCAGCGTGACGCTCTCGAAAAGATCGGCCTTCGCGTAGGGGTCGTCGGCGGCAAAGGCTTCGGCGGCGGCCATGTCGGGCACGTTCAGGATGAGGAGCGAGCCGATCATCTCGCCCGCCGCGTTCAGGAAGGGTCCGGCCTGTTCGACGATCCCGCTGGCGCGGACATGGGCGAGATGCGCCTCGCGGTTGGCCTTGCGGACCTCCAGCGCGTTGGGTCGGTCGAGGGCGATGAGGGCGACGTGCATGGGCTCACTCCGGTTTGAGGTCACGGGACAGAAGGCGGGTGGCGGCCTCGGCCACGGTCAGGCGGGCGTCGAGAATCGCGGCCACGGTGGAGGTGATCGGCAGATCGAGGGACAGGCGGTCGCCGAGGGCCGCTGCGGCGCGGGCGGTGGCAACGCCCTCGACCGTGCGCGCGGGATCGGGCAGCTCGCCGCGCCCGAGCGCCAGCCCCTGGGCGAAGTTGCGCGACTGCGCCGACGTGCAGGTCAGGAGCAGGTCGCCCAGGCCCGAAAGCCCGTTCAGCGTCTCGGGATGCGCGCCGAGCGCCGCGGCAAGGCGCTTCATCTCGACGAAGCCCCGGGTCACCAGCGCAGCGCGTGCCGATTCCCCCAGACCGGCGCCCAGCACGAGGCCCGCGGCGATGGCGATGACGTTCTTCAGCGCGCCGCCGATCTCGGCCCCGGCGGGATCGTCGGAGGTGTAGAGCCGCAGCGTCGGGCCGGACAGCAGGTGTTGTAGCCGCGCGCAGCCCACCGGGTCGGCGCAGGCGAGCGTCAGCGCGGTGGGCAGCCCGCGGGCGATGTCGGCGGCGAAGCTGGGCCCGGTCAGGATGGCGGCGGGGCTGTCCGGACGATGCCGCCGGATCAGGGCGGTCGGGCCGTCGCCGGTGGCGAGGTCGATGCCCTTGCAGCAGGCGACGAGGGGCACGCCGCGCGGCAGGTCGGGCCGGGCCAGCAGGGGACCCAGCGTCTGCATCGGCACGGCGAGCAGGATCGGCCCGGACAGATCGGCGAGGTCTTCGGTCAGGCGCAGCGCGGGCGGCAGCGGGATGCCCGGCAGGCGCGGGCTTTCGCCACGGTTGCGCTGGGCGGACAGGTCGCGCCCCCAGAGGGTGACGTCCTTGCCGGCCTGGCTGAGGGCCACCGCCAGCGCGGTCCCGAACGCCCCGGCCCCCGCCACCGAGATCATGCCTTCGCCCCCTTCTTGCCGCTGCCGACCAGCGGGGCGGCCGTGCGGTCCAGCGGCCAGCGCGGTCGTGCGGACAGGGTGGCGTCGTCGCGCGCCCCGGCGGCGAGGCGCAGCGCCCCGGCATGGGCGATCATCGCCGCGTTGTCGGTGCAGAGCGCCAGCGGCGGCGCGACGAACGGCGTGCCGGTGGCCTGCGACAACGCAGTGAGGCGGGCGCGCAGCTCGGTGTTGGCGGCGACGCCCCCGGCGACGGCGAACCCGGTCAGCGGCCCGGCCTCGGCCCGGGCGAGGTCGAGGGCGTGGCGGCTCTTTTCCGCCAGCACCTCGGCCACGGCGCGCTGGAACCCGGCGCAGAGATCGGCGCGGTCGGTTTCGGTCAGGCCGCCCTGCGCCTCGGCCAGCGTGTCGCGGGCGCGCAGCACGGCGGTCTTGAGACCGGAAAAGCTGAGATCGCAGCCGGGCCGGTCCAGCAGCGGGCGGGGAAAGGCGAACCGCCCGGGGTCGCCCTCCGCGGCGGCGGCCTGGACCGAGGGACCGCCGGGCTGCGGCAGGCCAAGCAGGCGCGCGACCTTGTCGAAGGCCTCGCCCGGGGCATCGTCGATGGTGCCGCCGAGGCGGGTGAAGTCGTCCGGCCCGCGCACCAGCAGGAACTGGCAGTGCCCGCCCGAGACCAGCAGCATCAGGTAGGGCGGTGCCAGCCCGTCGGTCAGCATCGGTGTCAGTGCGTGCCCTGCGAGGTGATTGACCCCGACGAAGGGCAGGCCGGTCGCCGCCGCCAGCCCCTTGGCGAACATCACGCCCGCGAGCACGCCGCCGATCAGGCCGGGCCCGGCGGTGACCGCGATGCCGTCCACCTGCCCGAGCGTCAGCCCGGCCTCGCGCAGCGCGGCGGCGGTGACGGTGTCCAGGCGCTCGGCATGGGCGCGGGCGGCAATCTCGGGGACGACGCCGCCGAAGGCTGCGTGCAGGGCGGTCTGGCCCTCGACCACGTTCGACAGGATTTCGGATCGCGCCCCGTCGCAGCGCAGCACGGCGGCGGCGGTGTCGTCGCAACTGCTCTCAATGCCGAGGATGATCTGGGCGGTCACCGGGGTATCCATTGCGCGGATCGGAGACCTTGGGGTAGCACCGCCGACATGGCCGCACAACTGCACCCCCTGACCCTCGTGCTGACCCGTCCCGACCGGCAGTCGCGACGGTTCGCGGCGGAGCTCGGGCTGGACCTGCCGGTCGAGATCGCCCCGGTGATGGAGATCGTGCTGTCGGAGGTCGGGCCGCCGGGCGATGCCACCGGCGTGATCTTCACCAGCGAGAACGGCGTGCGCGCCGCCGTGGCGTCTGGTCTGCGGGCCGGGGTGGCCCATTGCGTGGGTGCGAACACGGCCCGGGCGGCCCGCCAAGCGGGATTCGAGGTGCGCCAGACCGGGCGGACGGCCGACGAACTGGTCGCGGCGCTGCTTGCGACAGAGGACGTGACCGGGCCGCTCTTGCACCTGTCCGGGGAGCACACCCGTGGTGATGTTGCCGAGCGGCTGAGCGCGGCGGGTCTGCCGACCGAGGCGCGCGTGGTCTACCGGCAGGACGAACGTGCCCTGCCGCGGGCGCTGGTGGCACGGCTGCAGGCGGGTGCGCCGGTGCTGTTGCCGCTCTTCTCGCCCCGGTCGGCGGCGCTGGTGTCGGCGCAGGTCGGACACGCGCCGGGGGCGGCGGTGATCTGCCTGAGCGACGCGGTGCGGGCGGCCTGCACGCTGGCGGCGGAGACGGTCGAGACCTGCCCCGCGCCAACGGGCGACGCGATGCGGGAAGCGCTTTATCGCCGCGCCGCAGCCAAGGCGCTTGAGGGGCCGAAAGCGTAAAGCTAGGCTGACAGTGACTCGTCACGCGGCGTTACGTCGCGGCCCGCCATCGGGTGAACCCGAGATTTGCGAGAGGCTCCGTTTGACCAGAAAGCCAAAGTCCCCCCGTTCGAAACCTGCCGACACGGAGACGCCCGACGCGGCTGTCGCCCCGGAGGATGCTGCGTCGGAGGCGACCAAGACCCCCGCACCCGAGGACAGCGTGTCCGAGAGCATCGCGTCGGTCGATATCCCGGACGCGGAGGTGGTCGCGGAGGATTCGCAGGCCCAGCCGGAGCGGACCGAGGACGAGGCCGAGGCGGCACCGGAGGCCCCCGAGACCGCGTCCGACGCCAGCGCGGACGCGCCCGCCGAAGCGGGGACGGAGGATCCGGCACCGGAGACGGCCGACACGCAGCCTGAACCCGAACCTGAGCCAGAGGTCACGCCGGAGTCCGCGTCCCCCGAGCCGCCCAAGCAGGGTGCGGGCGGGTTGATCCTCGGCGGGGTCATCGCGGCGGTGCTGGGCGGCGCGGCCGTCTTCGCGGTCGAGCGGTTCGTTCTGCCTGCGCCGGGCGTCGATGCATCGGCGCTGGAGGCGCGGCTGGCCGCGCTGGAGAGCGCGCCTGCCCCGGCGGCTGCCGAGGATACCGTGACCGACGCCGAGCGCGCGGCCATCGCCGAGGCGGTTGCCCCGCTTGCCGACCTGTCCGCGCGGCTCGACGCGCTGGACGAGCGGATCACGCAGCTGGAGGCGATCCCGCCCGGCAGCGGCGGTGATCCGGCGGTGCTGAACCGGTTGCAGTCGCAGGCCGAAGCGGCCGAAGCCGACCGCGCCCGCCTGGAAGCGGATCTTGCCGCCGCCGAAGCGCGCGCCGCGGCCCAGATCGCCGCCGCCGAGGACCGCGCCCGCGCCGCCGAGGAGGCCGCGACCGCCGAGGCCCGGGCCGCTGCCCGCGAAGCCGCCGAGCAACGCCTGATCGCCGCGATCGAGACAGGTGCCCCGTTCGGCGACGCGCTGGCCGCCCTGTCCGAGTTCGGCGTGGACACCGCCGCGCTGGGCCCGGTGGCCGAAACCGGCGTGCCGTCGCTGGTGGCGTTGCAGGACGCCTATCCCGATCTTGCCCGCGAGGCGCTGTCGGAATCTCTGAAGGAAACCGTCGGGGCAGGTGCGGGTGAGCGCTTCATGGCCTTCATCCAGGCGCAGGTGGGCGCCCGGTCGCTGACCCCGCGCGAGGGCGACGACCCGGACGCCATCCTGTCCCGGGCGGAGGCGGCGCTGGCGAACGGTCAGATCGCCGTGGCGCTGGACGAACTGGGCAGCCTGCCGGAGGGCGGGCAGGCGGTCTTTGCCGACTGGCGGGCCCGGGCCGAGCAACGGCTGACCGCGCTCGATGCGCTCGACACGATCCGCAGCGCCGCGACGGAAGGATAGGAAACCGACATGCTCTGGGCTGTTCTGAGAGTTCTGATCTTCATCACCGCCGTCGCGGGCCTGTCCTACGGGGCGGGGCTGCTGCTGGAAACCGAGGGTGCGATCCGCATTGCCGTGGGGAACACCGAACTGTCGCTGTCGCCGCTGGCGGCGGTGATCGCCGCGCTGGTTCTGATCGGGGCGACCTGGGTCCTGTTCAAGGCGGTCGGGCTGCTGGTCGCGACGCTGCGGTTCCTGAACGGGGACGAGACGGCGATCTCGCGCTACCTGACGCGCAACCGCGAGCGGCGCGGGATCGAGGCGCTGGTGGACGGGCTGATGGCCATCGCCTCGGGCGAGGGACGGCTGGCGCTGGCGAAGGCGCAGAAGGCCGAGCGCTACCTGAACCGCCCCGACCTGACCAACCTGATCTCGGCGCAGGCGGCGGAACTGGCCGGGGACACCGCCAAGGCTGAGGAGGTCTACAAGCGGCTGCTGGCGGATGACCGGACCCGCTTCGTGGGCGTGCGCGGCATCCTCAAGCAGAAGCTGGCGCAGGGGGACATGGTGACCTCGCTCCGGCTGGCCGAGAAGGCGTTCGCGCTGAAACCGCGCCACGAGGAAACGCAGGACATCCTGATCCGTCTGCAGGCCGAGGACGAGGACTGGGCCGGCGCGCGCAAGACGCTGGCCGCCAAGCTGAAGTCGGGCGGTCTGCCGCGCGACGTGCACAAGCGCCGCGATGCGCTGCTGACCTACGCGGAAGCGCGCGATGCCGTCGCTGCGGGCGATCCCGCGAAGGCCGAGACACTGGCCACCGAGGCCAACCGCCTGTCGCCGGACTTTGTTCCGGGGGCCGCGCTGGCGGCGGAGCTGGCGGCGAAGGCGGGCAAGCTGAAGCCCGCGACGAAGATGATCAAGCTGGCCTGGGAGCGGACGCCGCATCCCGATCTGGCGGCCGCCTTCGCCGGGCTGGTGCCCGACGAGACGCCGCACGCCCGCAAAAAGCGCTTCGATCCGCTGCTCAAGCTGCACCCGGAGTCGGACGAGACCCGGATGCTGCAGGCGGAGCTGGCGATGTCGGTCGAAGACTTCCCCGCCGCCCGCCGCCACATGGGCGACCTGGCCGAGACGCGGCCGACCGCGCGGGCGCTGACCATCATGGCCGCCGTCGCCCGGGGCGAGGGCGCGACGGATCACGAGGTCAAGACCTGGCTGACCCGGGCCCTGACCGCGCCGCGCGGCCCGCAATGGTGCTGCGACCGCTGCCAGACCATCCACGGGTCGTGGCTGCCGGTCTGCGCCACCTGCAGGGCGTTCGACACGCTCAGCTGGCGGGAACCGGCGGTCTCGCAGATGACGATCCCGAACTCCGGGCAGATGCTGCCGCTGATCGTCGGCACGCTGGAGCCGCCCGCCCCGGACGTACCCGATGCCGAGCCGGCCGAGGGCGAGGAGGCGGGGGAAGACGCGCCGCCCGCGACCGGGGACGCGACGGACGCGGAGGAGGCCGTCGAGGTGGCGGCGGATGGCGAGGTCCTGCCCGCCGATACCCCGCCCAAGCCCGGCGAAACGCGCCTGCAGAACGGGGCTTCCCACCCCTGACCCACGGTGTTAAGAGGCCGACCACTGGCCGGTGTAGCTCAGCTGGTAGAGCACGTCATTCGTAATGATGGGGTCCGCTCGAGAACTACATTTGAGGCCAGTTGGTTGGGCGCGGAGCGCTGTAACTAATTGGGCCATAGTAGGGCCGCGACAGAGAAGGATGCCGGTGTAGCTCAGCTGGTAGAGCACGTCATTCGTAATGATGGGGTCGGGGGTTCGAGTCCCTTCACCGGCACCATCCTTCTCTGAGAAAATCAAGAAAATTCCTATATTAAAATAACTTGCCGTACTAGTTAAGGAAGATCTGAAGAACCCGCCAGTCTCGGCGTGATGTGTTAGGCTGCGGGCGTCAAGCGAAGGAGACAGCGCCGGCGCCCAAACAGCCCGCCATTCCCGGACTTCGTGACGCGATGAAGAAGAAGGTGACACGGCGCGAGCAGTTTCTGGCGGAGATGGAGTCGGTGGTTCCGTGGGCGCGCTTGCAGGCGTTGATCGAGCCGCACTATCCGAAGGCAGGGCCGAAGGGCGGGCGTC
>JAUHZL010000163.1 GCA_030425945.1 Alphaproteobacteria bacterium
CTGCATGGTGACGTTCTTCGAGCGGACGAGGCCCGCTTCGAGCATGGCGAAGCCGGCCGCCATCCAGAACACGAGAAAGCCGCCGACGAGGAACAGCAGCGAGTTCAGAATCCATACCGTGTCGGTCGGCACGGCGCTGGGCGCGGCCGCTTCCTCCTGAGCGAAGCCGAGCGCGGGCAAGGCCACCGCGACGGCTGCAAGAGCGAGGGTTTTCGTCAGTTTCATCTGAGTCATATCCTTTCCGGAGATCCTGCGCCGCTCAGAGCGCGTCGTCGTTGGTTTCGCCGGTGCGCACGCGCACCGCCTGCTGCACGTCGAGGACGAAAATCTTGCCGTCGCCGATCTTGTCGGTCTTGGCGGTGGTCTGGATGGTTTCGACCACCTGATCCGCCATCCCGTCCGAGACGACGATTTCGAGCTTCACCTTCGGCACGAAGTTCACGGCGTACTCGGCACCGCGGTAGATTTCGGTATGGCCGGACTGGGAGCCGAAGCCTTTGATCTCGGTGACCATCATCCCGCGCACGCCGATGGAGGTGAGCGCTTCGCGGACCTCCTCCAGCTTGAACGGTTTGATCGCTGCAATAATCAGTTTCACGTTGTACCCCTTCCGATTTGGCAGATCGTCTGTGCGAGAGAGTTCACGCTGGGCAGAACAGGCTTTGGAGAGCCGGGCTTCAACAAACCGGCCACCAGAACCCGCAACCGAGAGTTGAAGTTGCACCTTTTTTGCACAAAAAAGCCGCATTGCTTATTTTTTGGTCATTTTGCAGATGCGGAAAGCCGATGCGCTCTCTCCACATTCGACTCGCGGATGCGTATCTTTGGAGGTGAACAAGGCAGCGGAACACGCTCCGACCCCCGAGCAGGACAGCGCGACCCATGAGTGACGACAGGGACCAAGACCCGACCGCCGCGCCGGGAGCCGAGCCGCGGCGCAGGCCGATCCGGATCGAGCGCACGCCCTATTCCGAAGCCGGATCCGCGCCGCGCGCGGTGCCGCCGTCACCGCCCGGCCCGGAGAGCCGCCCGCCCGCGCCGCCGCGCCAGCCGCCGCGTCTGGTGCCGCAGGATCCGGCGGTCGGGCCGCGTCCGCGCCGCGCCCCTGACCCCGTCCGCGAGCCGCGCGCGCAGGCCCCGCGCGAGCCGGCGCTGTCCCAGTCCCGCGACGGCACACGGCGTCCGCCCCCCGCCCAACAACCCGCTGCGCCGCGTCCCCAGGCCGGGCCACCGCCCCAGCGCCGCGCGCCGCCGCCGCCGCCCTACGATACGCCGCCCCCGACCGAACGTGTCGGCGGCGGAGGCGGCAACGGTGGCGATGGAAATGGCCCCGGCGGGTCGTTGCCCCTGGCCCTCGGCAAGGTCCTCGCGCTGCTCGGGGCCGGTTGGCGTGTCCTGCGCCGCGTCCTTGCCTGGCTCGGCTGGCTGGTCTGGTCACTGGCGTGGCGCGGGGCGGTGGTGGTCCTCGGGATCGTCGCGCTGGTCAGCGTCTACAACATGTCCATGCTGCCGCCCGCGATGGAGCTTGCCGACGGGCGCGTGCGCGGCTCGGTCACGATGACCGACCGCAGCGGCGAGGTCTTTGCGTGGCGCGGCGACCAGTTCGGCGGGATCATCACGGCCGACAGCGTCAGCCCGCATCTGCGCAACGCGATCGTCGCGACCGAGGATCGTCGCTTCTACTCGCATTTCGGGGTCAGCCCGCGCGGCATCGCCAGCGCCATCCGGATCAACCTCAGCGAGGGGCGTGGCCCGCTGTCGGGCAACGGCGGTTCGACGATCACCCAGCAGGTCGCGAAGCTGCTCTGTCTCGGTAATGCCTATGATCCCACCTCGGGCCAGAGCGAGGCGGATTACGAAGCCGACTGCCGCGAAGGCTCGGTGTGGCGCAAGATTCGCGAGGTGCCGTACGCCTTCGCGCTGGAGGCCCGCTACACCAAGAACGAGATCCTGACGATCTACCTGAACCGGGCGTATCTCGGGGCAGGCGCGCGCGGGTTCGAGGCCGCGAGCCGCCGCTACTTCAACAAGTCCGCCTCCGAGGTCACACCCGCCGAAGCCGCGATGCTGGCAGGCCTGCTGGTTGCGCCCAGCCGGTTCGCGCCGACCAACGATCTCGGCCGCGCGCAGCGCCGGGCCGCGACCATCCTGCGCCTGATGCAGGAACAGGGCTATCTCTCGGAACAGGAAGCCGCCGACGCGATGGCCAATCCCGCCGAACTCAGCGAGGCGGCGGAGGCCCGGGCGGGCGGATACTTCGCCGACTGGGTGATGGACACCGGGCCGTCCTTCCTGACCCGCGACACCACCGAGGACGTGATCATCAAGACCACGCTCGACCAGCGGATCCAGACCGCCGCCGAGGACGCGCTGAAGGAGATCTTCGAGAACAAGGTCCGCGAAGGGTCGGAGGCGCAAGCCGCCATCGTGGTGATGAGTTCCGACGGTGCCGTGCGCGCCATGGTCGGGGGACGGCGCACCCGGGGCGCGGGACAGTTCAACCGGGCCACGCAGGCGCTGCGGCAGCCGGGATCGGCGTTCAAGCCCTTCGTCTATGCCGCGGCGCTCGATCTCGGCTGGCGCTACGACGACGTGATCGAGGATGCGCCCTATACGATCGACGTGCCCGGCTCCGGTCCCTACTCGCCCCGCAACTACACCAACGAATTCCGGGGTACGGTGACCCTGACGCAGGCGCTGGCGCAGTCGCTGAACATCCCCGCGGTCAAGCTGTCCGAGACCGTCGGCCGCGAGAATGTCCGCAAGGTCGCCACCGGCTTCGGGATCGATCGGGAACTGGCCCTCGGCCCGGCGCTGGCGCTGGGCGTGTCGGAAGTGACCCTGCTGGAAATGACCGCCGCCTATGCCGGGATCCTGAACGGCGGTCGCCAGGTCACGCCCTATGGCCTCGACGAACTGAGCATCCGCGGCGATGCCTCGCCGGTGATGACCCAGACCGGCGGCATGGGCGAGCGGATCATCAGCGAGGCCGCCGCGCGGGAACTGATCTGGATGATGCACCAGGCGGTCGAGACCGGAACCGGCCAGCGGGCCCGCCTCGACGGGCACGAGGTCGCCGGCAAGACGGGGACCACGCAGAACGCCCGTGACGCCTGGTTCATTGGCTTCACGGCGGATTACGTCGCGGGGGTCTGGATGGGCTACGACGACAACACGCCGCTTCGGGGCGTGACCGGCGGCGGCCTGCCCGCCGAGATCTGGCACGAGGCGATGACCCGCATCGAGGGGGGGCTGCGTCCGCTGCCGCTGCCGATGGAGGTACCCCCGCCTCGGCAGGCCGCGCCAACGTCGGATCCGCGCGGCCCGAGCCCGGGCGCAGCGGCGCAGTCCTCGGCGGAACGCATTCTTCTGGAAGTGCTCGGATCGATCTTCGGCGGGCGCAACTGACGTAAGGCGCGCGCGCGCTCAGCCGCCCTGGTTCGTGCGCTCGATATAGGCGCGCAGTTCCTCGGCCTCGTGCCGGGCATCGCGCAGGCCTTCCATCGCGGCGGACAGCTCGGCTTCGGTCTGGGCCAGCTGGTTGGTCAGCTCTTCCTCGCGGTACTGCAGATAGGCGATGGCCTGATCCCGAGTCTCTTCGGCCTCGTGCAGCGCCTGCGCCATCTGGTCCAGTTCGCCGATATCCGCGTGGCTGACCCGCATGAACCGGTTCACCAGCCACGAGGTGGCCCACCCGAGGCAGAAGGCGACGAAGAGAATGATCGCCGTGGCGATGACGAATTCGGTGCGGTTCATTGGTCAGTCCCTGTTGCGGGGGCGTCTTCAGCCGGTGCCTCGCCCTCGGCGGCGGGCGACTCGGCCCCCGCATCCGGCTCGGTGGTCTCCGGCTCAGCGGGGTCCGGCTCGTCGAGGACGATCCGGAACTCGATCCGGCGGTTGGCCTCGCGGCCCTCTTCGGTGCCGTTGTCGGCGATCGGGTCGGCTTCGCCATAGCCCTTGGCGACGAGGTTCGATGTCAGCACCCGGCGATCAAGCAGGGCGGTCAGGACCGCCTCGGCGCGCGACTGCGACAGGCCGAGGTTCATCTCTTCGCGCCCCTGGCTGTCGGTGTAGCCGGCAATTTCCATCCGGACGCTTTCGCAGGCGCGCAGGATATCGGCGATGTCGTCGAGGATCGGTGCGGCACCTGCGGTGATCGTCGCCGACCCCGGATCGAAGGTGATCTTCCGGTCGGCCTGCACCGCGTTGACCTTGGTCGCGCATTCCTCCGGCGTCGGCAGCGCCGCGACCGGGTCGAGCGCCTCGTCGTAGCGGATGTCGAGTTGCAGCTCCTCGGTGCCGCCCAGCTTGGCGGACAGGATGCGGGCGACCTCGGCATTCGCCTCGGCATTGCCGGTGACCCCGCGCAGCGAGATCACGTCCGGCTGCACGATCAGGGTGCCGTTGGCCAGTTGTCCCAGCGCTTCGAGGCCCGCGAGCACCCGGACCGGCCAGGCGTCCGGCAGGCCGCCGTCCTCGGCCCGGGCGGCGGAATAGACGTCATCCGAGCCGAACAGCGACTGCGCGTAGCTGGTCACGGCGTTGCGCTGGACCTCGTCGGCCAGGCGGCCGCGCAACTGCACCAGGCCTTCGGGGCTGAGCGTCGCGACGAACTCGGGCACCTCGTTCGCGGTGTCGGAATCGGTTTCCGGGGGCCGGGGCAGGACCGTCTTCAGCGAGAAGACATCGGGCAGGTCGGCCTCCAGTTCCCCGGCGACACGGTCGAACGTCGCCTTGTCGAGGGTCTCGGTCCCGAGGAGCGACACGTCGGTGTCCGAGAAGGTGATGGTCCCCGCCCCAAGCTCCTTGAGGGCCGCAAGACCGGTCTCGACGGCATCGGCCCAGCGCGGCGACGGCGCCCCGAGACCGATGGTGCAGGTGATCTTGCCCGTCAGACCGGCCGCGTTGGCGGCGGCAAGGATGCGGGTCCGCGCCTCCTCGGTATCGGCGGAGCAGGCATCGAACCGGGGTGTCCCGTCGACGATGGAAAAGCGCAGCGTGAAGGGCGCGATGACCGGACGCGGTGCCGCGATGTCGAGCACGAGGCGCACGCCCTCCGGGGCGGCGCGGGTCAGGGCGGTTTCGATCCGCGTCTTCTCGGTCGGGCTGCGGGCCAGCGCCTCGACCGAGATCTGGTCCGCCGCCACCGAGATCTTCGAGCGGGGCAGGTCCCGCAGCGCCCCGAGGGCAAAGCTGAGGGCGGCTTCCCAATGCTCGGGCACCGGATGGTCGGCGGTCTCGAGCATGTCGGTGATCCGCGCGTTCTCGGTCAGCCCCTCGACGGCATCGAGCACCCGACCCCGGCCGGTGGCGGCGGGAATCAGGCCGATCAGCTGGATGCCATCGCCGTTGCGCAGCATCTCGACCGAGAATTTCAGCGGTTCCAGCGCTGTCGTGTCCGTCACGCCCATGCGGTCGATGATGCGGTCCGGGGCGATCTGGTCCCCGGCGAGCGAGACGGCGCGGAACCGGGTCGCTTCATCCGGGGCGGTGCCGGACAGGGTCACCAGCAACCCGTCGGCGCTGACGGTCACGAAATCGAACTCGGGGCTGGGCAGGGCGGCGTCGAGGTCGGCGACCGAGCGGCGTTCCACGACATAGGCCGCCACCCAGGCCACACCGGCACACAGACAGGCGGCGCCGGCAACGGCCGCGATCCGGATCAGGAGACCACTGACTTTCGGTTTTGCCACGCCTTCTGTCCCTTGCCCCCCAGTCTGCCGCACCGTGTTAGCGCCGGGGGACGGGGGGTGCAATCAGACCAGACAGGCTGCGGCAAGAAACAGCGCGGCCAGCAAGCCGGCATCCCGGTTCGAGCGGAACAGGTGCAGGCAGACCTCGGGCGCGTCGATGTCGAGCTTACGCAACTGCCACGCGAGGTGCCAGCCCATGGCCCAGGCCGCGCCGAGACCCAGCACAAGGGCCAGCGGGTTGCCGAGCGGCACCAGCGCCCAGAGCACGGCCCCCGCCAGCAGCAGCACGGTCGCCACCAGAAAGCGCATCAGCCAGCGCGGCGTGTTCGCGTCGAACAGCCGGGCCGTGGATTTGACCCCGATCAGTGCGTCGTCTTCCTTGTCCTGGTGCGCGTAGATCGTGTCGTAGAACAGCGTCCACGCGATCCCGGCAAGGTAGAGCAGCAGCGAGGGACCGCCGATCCGTCCGGTCTCGGCCGTGTAGGCCAGCAACGCGCCCCAGTTGAACGCGAGACCGAGGAAGACCTGCGGCCACCAGGTGAACCGCTTCGCAAAGGGATAGACCGCGACCAGCGCCAGCGAGCCGATGCCCATCAGGATCGCGGGCAGGTTGAAGGTCAGCAGGATGCCGAAGGCGACGAGGGATTGCAGCACCATCCAGACGAGCGCGCCCTTCACGGTGACCTGCCCGGAGGGAATCGGCCGCGACCGGGTTCGCGCCACGCTGCCGTCGAAGTCGCGGTCGGTGATGTCGTTCCACGTGCAGCCCGCCCCCCGCATAAGGACCGCCCCGATGGCGCAGCCGACGACCAGCCAGAGCGTGCCGAGGTCCGGTCCGCCGGTCTCGGCCGCCCCGAGCGCGGCGCCCCACCAGCACGGCAGCAGCAGCAGCCACGTCCCGATCGGCCGGTCCGCGCGGCTGAGGCGCAGGTACGGGCGGCTCCACGCCGGGGCCCGGGTATCGACCCAGTTCTGCGACACTGCATCGGCGACGGCTCCCGCGACCGGGCTCCCGTCTGGCGTTCCGCTCTTGCTCGTCATAGATACTGCCTCATGGCCGCCCCGAAGATCAGGATGCATGTACCGGATGCCCTCCACAAAGGGCAAACGGTCCATCT
>JAUHZL010000164.1 GCA_030425945.1 Alphaproteobacteria bacterium
CCAAGCGCGCTTTCTCGGCCTTCCTGAAGGCCTTCGAGAAGGGCATCATGATCCGCACCACCGGGGACATCATCGCGATGTCGCCGCCGCTGATCATCACCAAGGACCAGATCGACCAGCTGATCGGCACGCTGGCCGAGGTGCTGGCCGAGATCGACTGATCCGGCCCGCCCGCGCCCCGCACGAGACTGACCTACCGGAAGGACCCCCCATGAGCACTGCCCCCGGCGAGAACCTCAAGATCAACGGCGACCGCCTGTGGGACAGCCTGATGGAGATGGCGAAGATCGGTCCCGGCATCGCGGGCGGCAACAACCGCCAGACCCTGACCGACGAGGATGCCGAGGGCCGCGCGCTGTTCCAGCGCTGGTGCGAGGAGGCGGGCTGCACCATGGGCGTCGACACCATGGGCAACATGTTCGCGACGCGCCCGGGCACCGACCCGGACGCGCTGCCGGTCTACGTCGGCAGCCACCTCGACACCCAGCCGACGGGCGGGAAATACGACGGCGTCCTGGGCGTGCTCGGCGGGCTGGAGGTGATCCGCTCGCTGAACGATCTCGGGATTCGCACGAAACACCCGATCGTGGTGACCAACTGGACCAACGAGGAGGGCACGCGCTTTGCGCCCGCCATGCTGGCCTCCGGCGTTTTCGCGGGCAAGCACACGCAGGACTGGGCCTATGACCGGGTCGATGCCAAGGGCAAGCGCTTCGGGGACGAGCTGAAGCGGATCGGCTGGGTCGGGGACGAGCCGGTGGGTTCGCGCAAGATGAAGGCCTTCTTCGAACTGCACATCGAGCAGGGTCCGATCCTGGAAGCCGAGGGCAAGGAGATCGGCGTCGTCACCCACGGGCAGGGCCTGCGCTGGATCGAATGCACGATCACCGGCAAGGAGAGCCACACGGGCTCGACGCCCATGCGCATGCGCAGGAACGCAGGCCGCGGCCTCGCGCTGATCACCGAGCTGGTCCACGAGATCGCGATGAAGAACCAGCCGAACGCGGTAGGCGCGATCGGGCATATCGACGTCTACCCGAACAGCCGCAACATCATCCCCGGCAAGGTGGTCTGCACCGTCGACATGCGCACGCACCTGCTCGACAAGCTGAACGGCATGGTGGCCGAGTTCATGGAGAAGGCCCCGGCGCTGTGCGCGGAGATCGGCGTGACCTTCGAGGCGCAGATCGTCGGCCAGTTCGACCCGCCCGCCTTCGACGAGGGCTGCGTGGGCGCGGTGCGCGCGGCGGCCGAGCGGCTGGGCTACAGCCACATGGACATCGTCTCGGGCGCGGGCCACGACGCCTGCTGGATCAACGACCTCTACCCGACGGCGATGATCATGTGCCCCTGCGTCGACGGTCTGAGCCACAACGAGGCCGAGGAGATCAGCCCGGAGTGGGCCGCGGCGGGGGCGAACGTGCTCTTCCACGCGGTGGTCGAGACGGCGGAGATCGTCGGGTGAGACAAGGCCGGGGGGCGCTGCCCCCCGGACCCCCCGGAGTATTTGGGCCAGGAAGAAGGACGAAACGTGAGCGGCGCAGCGGCGGCGGAGAGCATCAAGGCGGAGATCCGGGCGCGCATCGCGGCCGAGATCGCCTCGGCTGCGCCCGGCGGCGACCCGGTGCGCGCGCGCGAGCTGGCGGCCTTCGAGGCGGCGGTGATCGAGCCCTTCCCGACCACGGTCAATTTCTCGGGCGGGTTCCAGCAGACCTGCTGGTCGGTCACCCGGTCGGACGGCGCCTACCGCGTCGTCTACATGCCGAAGGCCGAGTATTTCGCGCTGACCGTCGAGAGCGACTTCGGACCGCTCGACATCGGCGTCCACGGGCCCGCGATGGGCTGTTTCGCAAGCGTTTGAGGGAGAGGACCCCATGGGCAGCACGGTCATCAGGAACGGAACCATCGTCACCGCCGATCTGAGCTTTTTGGGCGATGTGCTGGTCGAGAACGGGATCATCACCGCGATCGGGGACAACCTCGGCGGCGACACCGAGCTGGATGCGACCGGCTGCTACGTGATGCCGGGCGGGATCGACCCGCACACGCACCTGGAGATGCCCTTCATGGGCACCTATTCCAGCGACGATTTCGAGAGCGGCACCCGGGCGGCGCTGTCGGGCGGCACCACGATGGTGGTCGACTTCGCGCTGCCCTCGCCGGGGCAGGGGCTGCTCGACGCGATCCAGATGTGGGACAACAAGTCAACGCGGGCCAACTGCGACTACTCGTTCCACATGGCGGTGACCTGGTGGGGCGAGCAGGTCTTCACCGAGATGGAGACCGTGGTGAAGGACCGCGGCATCAACACGTTCAAGCACTTCATGGCCTACAAGGGCGCGCTGATGGTGCAGGACGACGAGATGTTCGCCTCGTTCCAGCGGGTCGGCGAACTGGGCGGCATCGCGATGGTCCATGCCGAGAACGGCGACGTTGTGGCGGACCTGCAGGCGAAGCTCCTGCGCGAGGGCAATACCGGGCCGGAGGCGCATGCCTATTCCCGCCCGCCGCAGGTCGAGGGCGAGGCCGCGAACCGCGCGATCATGATCGCCGACATGGCTGGCGTGCCGCTCTATATCGTGCATGTCTCCTGCGAGGAGGCGCACGAGGCGATCCGGCGCGCGCGCCAGCAGGGCAAGCGGGTCTGGGGCGAGCCGCTGATCCAGCACCTGACGCTGGACGAGAGCGAGTATTTCCACCCCGACTGGGACCATGCCGCGCGCCGCGTGATGTCGCCGCCCTTCCGCAACGCCAAGCACCAGGAAAGCCTGTGGCACGGGCTGATGGCGGGCTCGCTGTCGGTGGTGGCGACCGATCACTGTGCCTTCACGACCGAGCAGAAACGCTATGGCGTGGGCGATTTCACCAAGATCCCGAACGGCACAGGCGGGCTCGAGGACCGGATGCCGATGCTCTGGACCCATGGCGTGGCGACCGGGCGGCTGACCCCGGAAGAGTTCGTCGCGATCACCTCGACCAACATCGCGAAGATCCTGAACTGCTACCCGCGGAAGGGCGCGATCCGGGTCGGCTCGGACGCCGACATCGTCGTCTGGGACCCGAAGAAATCGAAGACGATCAGCGCCGGGACCCAGCAATCCGCCATCGACTACAACGTCTTCGAGGGCAAGACCGTGACCGGCCTGCCGCGCTTCACGCTGACCCGCGGCCATGTCGCGGTGCATGACGGCGAGATCCGCACGCAGGAGGGGCACGGCAAGTTCGTCAAGCGAGGGCCGGTGACGCCGATCAACACGGCGCTGTCGACCTGGAAGGAACTGACCGCGCCGCGGCCGGTCGAGCGCAGCGGCATTCCCGCCAGCGGCGTCTGACGCGCAGCCCCCACCCGGACCCCGGACGAAAGGACGACCCCAGCCCATGCTCAGTCAGGACGAGATCGACGGCTTCGCGGAGGAGGGCGGGGTCTCGCCCGCCGCCCCCGCGCGGGAGGTGGCGATCAGCGCCCGCGACGTGTCGCTGGTGTTCCAGACCGGCGACGGTCCGGTGCAGGCGCTGAAGGACGTCACGCTCGAGATCGGCAAGGGCGAGTTCGTCTCGTTCATCGGGCCGTCGGGCTGCGGCAAGACCACCTTCCTGCGCGCGGTGGCGGCGCTGGAGCACCCGACGAGCGGCCAGCTCCTGGTGAACGGGATGACGCCCGACGCCGCCCGGCAGGCGCGCGCCTATGGTTACGTGTTCCAGGCGGCCGGCCTCTACCCGTGGCGGACGATTGCGAAGAACGTCTCGTTGCCGCTGGAAATCATGGGGTTTTCCAAGGAGGAGCAGGCGAGCCGCGTGGCCCGCGTGCTGGAGATGGTCGAGCTGACCGGGTTCGAGAAGAAGTTCCCTTGGCAGTTGTCGGGCGGCATGCAGCAACGCGCCTCGATCGCCCGCGCGCTGGCCTTCGACGCCGACATCCTGCTGATGGACGAGCCCTTCGGCGCGCTCGACGAGATCGTGCGCGACCGGCTGAACGAGCAGCTTCTGGCGCTCTGGCGGCGCACCGGCAAGACGATCGGCTTCGTGACGCACTCGATCCCGGAGGCGGTCTTCCTGTCCACCAAGATCGTCGTGATGAGCCCGCGTCCGGGCCGGATCACCGACGTGATCGACAGCCCGCTGCCGCCCGAGCGGCCGCTGGAAATCCGCGACAGTCCCGAGTTCATCGAGGTCGCGCACCGGGTGCGCGAGGGCCTGCGGGCCGGGCATCTCGATGAGTGAGAGGGCGGGTCGATGAGCACCGTACGCCGTGTCGGTTTCACGTCGGTATCCGGTCGGTGCGCCCGTCGGTGCCGGGCCGGGGCACGGCGATGGCTGAGGCGGCGGTGACCCTTCCTCCGATCCGCCGCGCCGTGGCCGCGGACGGGCCGGCCTGTGCCCGCATCGTCGCGGGCTGGCTGGCCGAGAAGGACTGGATGCCCGGGGATGCGCCGGACGAGGCGGCGCTGGCCGAGATCCTGTCCAGGGGCCTGCCCGCGCGCGAGGCCTGGGTGATCGGCGACCCGGTGGCGGGTTACCTGTCGTTCGAGCCGGAGACCGCGACGATCCACGGCCTCTACGTCGGGGCGCGGGGCCGGGGATACGGCAAGGCGCTGATCGACCGGGTCAAGGCGGGGCGGGACTTCGTCCAGCTCTGGACCCATGGGCCCAACACCGAGGCGCATCGTTTCTACGCCCGCGAGGGCTTCGTGCCCGTCGAGACCCGGCCCGAGGGGCGGGGCGACGGGGTGCCGGAAATCAGGATGGCATGGCACCGGACCTCCGGGACGCCGCAGGACACAGGTTCAGGTGAGGAGCAGAGCGATCACGAATGACCGGGGGCTCTTTGGTGTGGCTTGGCGCCACGATGGGTGTCTTCCTGAGCGCGAGCGCCGCGCTGAGGGCCTATGTCGGGGGCACCGGCTGGGGCATGCTGGGGGGCGCGCTGCTGCTCTACTCGCTCGGCAACCTGATGATGGTGCGGCTGATGCGCGAAAGCGGCATGGCCATCGCCATCTCGGTGTCGGCGGTGCTGCAACTGGTGGCCGCGACGCTGATCGCGGTGCTGCTCTTCGCCGAGCGGCCGATGCCGCTGCAATGGGCCGGGATCGTGCTGGGCGTGGTCGCGGTGGCGCTGATCGTCTGGCCAGCGGCGCGCTGAGGACCGGGGCAGGGGAGGCCGGGGCATGATCCGAAACGCACTTGCCGTCCTGACCGTGGTCGCCGGGCTGGTGGCGCTCTGGTATTTCGCCGCGATGCCGATGAACATCCACACCGCCCTGACCGAGGCCGAGCGCGCCGGGGCGGTGATCGACCCGCCCTCCGCCGCCGAGCGGCGCGACCTCGGGGGCGTCGGCCTGCTGCTGCGCAACCCCGAGCACGCGCTGGCAACCTTCGGGCAGGAGCGTCCGCGCCTGCCGGTGCCGCACCAGGTGGTCGAGGAGCTGTGGAAGACGACGGTCGGGGTGCGGGTCACCTCGAAGCGGAGCCTCGTGAACCACGGCTGGGTGACGTTGTCGGCGACCCTGCTCGGGTTCGGGATCGGCACGCTGGCCGGGATCGCGCTGGCGGTGGGGATCGTCCACAATCGGGCGATGGACATGAGCGTAATGCCCTGGGCCATCGCCAGCCAGACGATCCCGATCCTGGCCATCGCGCCGATGATCATCGTCGTGCTGAACTCGGTCGGGTTGCAGGGGCTGATCCCGAAGGCGATGATCTCGGCCTATCTCAGCTTCTTCCCGGTCGTCGTGGGCATGGTGGCGGGGCTGCGCAGCCCGGACACCAGCCAGATCGACCTGATGCACACCTATTCCGCCAGCCCGTCGCAGACCTTCTGGAAGCTGCGGCTGCCGGCCTCGCTGCCGTTCCTCTTCGCCTCGCTCAAGGTCGGGGTCGCGGCCAGCCTGATCGGCGCCATCGTCGGCGAGTTGCCGACCGGCGCGGTCGAGGGGCTGGGCGCGCGCCTGCTGGCGGGCAGCTACTACGGCCAGACCATCCAGATCTGGTCGGCCCTGTTCGGGGCGGCGATCCTTGCCGCGGCCCTCGTGGCCATCGTCGGGCTGGTCGAGCGGCTGATGCTCGGGCGCATGGGGATGGCGCGATGAGCGGGCTGGCGCAGCGGGTGGGCGTCCTCGGCCTGATCCAGATCGTGGCGCTGATCGTGGCCTTCACGCTCGATCACCGGGCGGGGCTGGTCTGTGCGGTCTGGTTCGCGGCCTGGCAGATGAACGTCCAGTTCTCGAACGCGCCGGGCGCGCGCAGCGGGCTGGGCCAGCTTCTGGTGGCGGCCTTCTTCGGGGTCACGCTGCTGGTGCTGTGGGAGATGATCGTCACGCTCTTCGCGGTGCCGCAGGTGATCCTGCCCGCGCCCAGCCAGATCGCGGTGCGCTTCGCGGGCTCGACCGACATCCTGTGGCGCGACTTCGTGCAGACCTTCGTCAAGGGCGCGCTGTCGGGCTGGGTGATCGGCTGCGCGGCGGCGGTGGCGATGGCGATCGCGGTGGACCGCTCGCCCTTCCTGCAGCGCGGCCTGCTGCCGGTCGGCAACTTCATGGCGGCGCTGCCGATCATCGGCACCGCGCCGATCCTCGTGATGTGGTTCGGCTTCGGCTGGCAGTCGAAGGCGGCGGTGGTCGTCGTGATGGTCTTCTTCCCGGTGCTGGTGAACGCGGTCGCGGGGCTGAACGCCGCCGACCGGATGCAGCGCGACCTGATGCACACCTATGCGGCCAGCTACCGTCAGAGCCTGTGGAAACTGCGCCTGCCGGCGGCGATGCCGTTCATCTTCAACGGGCTGAAAATTGCATCAACGCTGGCCCTGATCG
>JAUHZL010000165.1 GCA_030425945.1 Alphaproteobacteria bacterium
AGTCGTTGACGGTGACGATGTGGACGGCCTTGCCGGTCAGCGCGTTCAGGTAGGCCGGGAAGGTGGCGACCAGCGTCTTGCCCTCGCCGGTCTTCATTTCGGCGATGTTGCCCTGGTGCAGGAAGATGCCGCCGATGAGCTGCACGTCGAAGGCGCGCAGGCCGAGCGCGCGGCGGGCCCCCTCACGACAATTTGCAAAGGCCTCGGGAAGCAGCGCATCGAGGCTTTCACCCCCGGCGATCCGGCGCTTGAACTCCTCGGTCTTCGCGATCAGGCCCTCGTCGGACAGCTTCTCGAACTCCGGTTCCAGCGCGTTGATCTTCTCGACGATCGGCCGCACGGATTTGACCTTGCGCTCGTTCGGCGTGCCGAAAACCTTTTTGGAAATCGTTCCAAGACCCAGCATAGACGTGGTTCCACCTCGTTGCGGCCGGCTCCGACCGTTGGTCCTCACTGCATCGGGCGCTCCGTCACCGCCCGCTTTCCACCGGCGGCAAGAGGCGACGTCAGAGGGGAAGCGGCCGACCGGCCCGGGGATATGATCGGCACATAAGGGGCCGTGTTTACAGTGTCAACGCGACCTTGCCGCCCTGTCGATGCAGTGGCAGACAGGGGACAAATCACTGGCGCGCCGCTGGCCAACGCCCCGACTCGCGCGCCCTGCAAAGGAGCTTCTCCCGTGATCACGCCCAGACTCAGCCTTTCCGGCGCCGGCCTCGTGCTGGCCCTCGCCCTGCCCGTCCATGCGCAGGACACCACCGCCGACACCGTGCTGGCCACCGTGGGCAACGTGGACATCACGCTGGGCAATGTCATCGTCGCCACCTCGAACCTGCCGACCCAGTATCAGCAACTGCCCGACGACGTGCTGTTCAACGGCATTCTCGACCAGATGATCCAGCAGGAGGCCCTGTCGCAGGCTCTCGGCGACGACCTGAGCCGGTCCGACCGGCTGGGGATCGAGAACGAGCTGCGCGCGCTGCGGGCCGCGATCGTGCTGCAGGGCGCCGCCGAAGCCGCGGTCACCGACGAGGCACTGCAGGAGGCCTATGACGCGCGGTTCGCCGATGCCACGCCCGCGACCGAGTACAATGCCAACCACATTCTCGTGGAGACCGAGGACGAGGCGAAGGCGCTGATCGCCGAGCTTGAAGGCGGCGCGGACTTCGAGACGCTCGCCAAGGAGCATTCGACCGGGCCCTCCGGCCCCAATGGCGGGGCGCTCGGCTGGTTCGGCCTGGGCATGATGGTGCCGGAGTTCGAGCAGGCCGTCGTCGCGCTCGAGCCCGGTGCCATTTCCGGCCCGGTGCAGACCCAGTTCGGCTGGCACGTCATCAAGCTGAACGAAACCCGCCTCGCCGAAGCGCCGACCCTCGACCAGATGCGCGAGGAGCTGACCAACGAGATCCAGGAGACCGCGGTGCGCGAGGCCATCGACTCGTTGACCGGGGCCGTGGAAGTGGTGCGGAATGAGGCCGACATCGATCCGGCCCTGATCCGTCAGGGCAACCTTCTCGACTGAGGACGACGGGGCCATGGCCAAGGACAAGAAGAAGAAAGACAAGACCAAGGGCGACGCCAAGGCGAAAAAGAAGGCAGCCAAGGCCAAGACGGCCGCGGCGCCGGTCGCCGCCGCCAAGGTCAAGCATGTCTCGCCCCTGGCCCCGGCCCGTTTTCCCGACCTGCCCGTCATCGCGGGTGTGCGCTTTGCCAGCGTCGCGGCGGGTGTCCGGTATCCCGGGCGCACCGATGTGATGCTGGCGGTCGCCGATCCCGGGGCGACCGTGGCGGGGGCCTTCACGCGGTCCTCGACCCGCTCGGCGCCCGTCCGGGACTGCGAAGCCAAGCTGAAGAAACCGGCGGAGGCCACCTCCGGCCTAGCCATCCTCGTCAATTCAGGCAACTCGAATGCCTTTACCGGGGCACGCGGGCAGGTGTCGGTCGACGAAATCTGTGGCGGGGTGTCGGCCACCCTCGGCCTGCCGGGAGAGCGGATCTTTACCGCATCGACCGGCGTGATCGGAGAGCCGCTGCCGCATGACCGGATCGTGGCTTCGCTGGAAGCGCTGACATCCGCGCTGGCCGAGGACGGGATCGAAGGCGCGGCGCGCGCCATCATGACGACCGACACCTTTCCCAAGGGCGCTGTCGCCACGGTCGAGACCGAGGCCGGTCCGATCCGGATCGCCGGGATCGCCAAGGGGTCCGGGATGATCGCGCCCGACATGGCGACCATGCTCGCCTATGTCTTCACCGACGCCGCGATCCCCCAGCCGATGCTGCAACGGATGCTGTCAAAGACTCTGGGCGGGTCGTTCAACGCCATCACTGTGGACAGCGACACCTCCACCTCGGACAGCGTGATGCTCGTGGCGTCCGGCAGGGGCGTGGCGATCTCCAATGGCCGCAGCAAGGAGGCGCGGGCCTTCGAGGCCGGGCTGATGGACGTCATGCGCGACCTCGCCCACCAGATCGTGCGCGATGGCGAGGGCGCGACCAAGTTCGTCGAGGTCCGCGTCACCGGCGCTGCCAGCGACGCCGACGCCGACAAGGTGGCCCGGTCGATTGCCAACTCGCCGCTGGTCAAGACCGCCATCGCCGGGGAGGATCCGAACTGGGGCCGCATCGTCATGGCCGTCGGCAAGTCCGGGGCCGAGGCCGATCGCGACCGTCTGGCGATCCGCTTCGGGGACATCACCGTGGCCGAGAACGGCTGGCGGGCCGAGGACTACGACGAGGCGCGCTGTGCCGCCTACATGAAGCAGCCGGAGCTGGTGATTGCCGTCGACCTCGGGCTGGGCAAGGGACAGGCCACTGTGTGGACCTGCGACCTGACGCACGGCTACATCTCGATCAACGCCGACTACCGCTCGTGAAGATCGTCCTCGTCGCTGCCGTCGCCCTGATCGACAGGGATGGCCGGGTCCTGCTCGCGCAGCGTCCCGAGGGCAAGAGCATGGCCGGTCTCTGGGAGTTCCCGGGCGGCAAGGTGGAGCCGGGCGAGACGCCCGAGGCCGCGCTGATCCGGGAACTGCACGAGGAACTTGGGATCGAGACCTGGAACAGCTGTCTCGCACCGCTGACCTTCGCCAGCCACGGCTACGAATCGTTCCATCTGCTGATGCCGCTCTTCGCCTGCCGGAAGTGGAACGGCACCCCGCAGCCCCGTGAGGGGCAGCGACTTTCATGGGCAAGTGCAAACGAGTTGCGCAACTACCCGATGCCCCCGGCGGATGTGCCGCTTATTCCCATTCTGCGCGAGTGGATCTGATACTTTTTGAGGCATCTTCGCCGCGGCGCAGAGACGATATTTTCATTTTGGTAACAGTTTCGCGGCAGTTTTTTCTCTTTCCCGCCCCATTTTCATGCTAACTACGAACGACTGAACAGGCTGTTTCTGGAGGACAGACAATGCTTCGCACGATCGCTCTCGGCAGCTACCTGTCGATCCAGGGGACCTTCGTCCGCGCCCTCGACAACGGCAAGATCGTCGTTCGGGTCGGCAGCCGCCTGTTCGAAGGCCGCCCGGTCCAGTCGCAGGCCTGAGTTTCAGGCGGGACGACTACCGCGCTTCTCCCAACGCTAGGGAACGAAAAAGGCGGCCCGCAAGGAACCGCCTTTCGCATGTCTGAACATGGGTCGCGCGCCGATCAGGCGAGCGTGCGCACCACTTCCTCGCGCTCGAAGATCTCGATGACATCGCCGGGGCGGATGTCGTCGTAGTTCTCGAAGGCCATGCCGCATTCCTGGCCGGACTGCACTTCCTTGACCTCGTCCTTGAACCGCTTGAGCGTCTTCAGGGTGCCTTCGTGGATCACCACGTTGTCACGCAGCAGGCGCACCCCGGCCGAGCGACGGGCAACCCCGTCGGTGACCAGACAGCCCGCGACCTTGCCGACGCCGGAGACCTTGAAGACCTCCTTGATCTCGGCATAGCCGATGAAGTTCTCGCGAACCTCGGCGGACAGCAGACCGCTGGCGGCCTTCTTCACGTCGTCCACGAGGTCGTAGATGACGCTGTAGTAGCGGATCTCGACGCCCTTCTGTTGCGCCGCGTTGCGGGCGGGCGCATTGGCACGGACGTTGAAGCCGATGACCGGTGCCCCGGAGGCTTCGGCGAGGCCGATGTCGCTCTCGGTGATGGCACCGACGCCCGAGTGCAGGACGCGGACGCGCACTTCCTCGTTGCCGATCTTCTCCATCGCCTGGACGATCGCCTCGGCCGAACCCTGCACGTCGGCTTTCACGACGATCGGCAGTTCCGAAACGTTCTGATCGGCCTTCGCCTTGGCGAGAAGCTGATCGAGAGTCGTCGCGGCCCCGGCGGCGGCGCGCTTGTCCTTGGCGGCCTGCTGGCGGTACTCGGCGATCTCGCGGGCCTGCGCCTCGGTCTCGACCACGTTGAGCACGTCACCGGCTTCCGGCGTGCCGTTCAGGCCGAGCACCTCGACCGGAACCGAGGGACCTGCGTCCTTCACGCGCTCGCCCTTGTCGTTGACCAGCGCGCGGACCTTGCCCCACTGCTCGCCCACGACGAAGATGTCGCCCTGTTTCAGGGTGCCCTTCTGGACCAGAACGGTGGCAACCGGACCACGGCCCACGTCGAGCTGCGCCTCGATCACGGCGCCTTCGGCCGGACGGTCCGGGTTGGCCTTCAGTTCGAGGATTTCCGCCTGCAGCGCGATGGCTTCCAGCAGTTCCGGAAGACCCTGCCCCGACAGCGCCGAGACCTCGACATCCTGCACCTCGCCCGACATGGCCTCGACGACCACCTCGTGCTGCAGCAGGTCCGTGCGCACCTTCATCGGGTTCGCGGCGGGTTTGTCGATCTTGTTGATCGCCACGATCATCGGCACCTTGGCCGCCTTGGCGTGGTTGATGGCCTCGACCGTCTGCGGCATCACGGCGTCATCCGCCGCCACCACAAGCACCACGATATCCGTCACCTGCGCACCGCGGGCGCGCATCGACGTGAACGCGGCGTGGCCGGGCGTGTCGAGGAAAGTCAGAAGCTGACCGCCGTCCGTCGCGACCTGGTAGGCGCCGATGTGCTGGGTGATGCCGCCCGCCTCGCCCGCGACGACGCGGGTATTGCGGATGGCGTCCAGCAGCGAGGTCTTGCCGTGGTCGACGTGGCCCATGATGGTCACGACCGGCGGACGGGACTGCAGGTCGCCGACCTTGTCCTCGACGGTGTCGATGACCTGTTCGACGTCCGAGTCCGAGACGCGGACCACCTTGTGGCCGAATTCCTCGATGATCAGTTCGGCGGTATCGGCGTCGATGGACTGGTTCTGCGTCGCCATGATGCCGTTCTGCATCAGGGACTTCACGACATCCGCAACACGCTCGGCCATGCGGTTGGCCAGCTCCTGGACCACGATGGTCTCGGGAAGCTGCACTTCGCGCACGACCTTCTCGCGGTCTTGCCCGCCGGACATCGCCTTCTGGCGCTGGCGTTCCTGCTTGCGCTTCATTGCCGCGAGCGAGCGCTGCCGCCCGCCTTCGCCAAGCGCTTCGGACAGGGTCAGCTTGCCGGACCGGCGGCGGTCGCCCTCGGTCTTGGTCTTGACGCCCTTGCCGCGCTCTTCGCGCTCGCGCTCGGCCTTGCGCTGCGGTTCGGTCATCGGCGCGCCGGCGGGACGCGGTCCCGGGGCACGCGCGGTCGTGGCGGCGTCCTCGGCCGGGGCCGGCGTCGCGGCGCCGCTGGCCTTGCGCTTCGCAGCGGCCTCGGCTTCCTGGCGCTGGCGCTCGTCTTCCTCGGCCTTGGCGCGCAGGGCTTCCTCGCGCTCGCGGTCCTCGCGCTCCTTCGCCTCGGCCTCGGCCCGGCGGCGGGCGCGCTCTTCCTCGCGCTGGCGCTCTTCGTCCTCGCGGCGCTTGGCGTCATCGGCCTCGCGCGCCTTGGCGGCGGCCAGTGCGCGAAGGCGGCGCTCCATCTCGGCGTCGGTCGCGCCACCCGTCTTGGTCGCATCAGCACGGTCGGACCCGGGCTTGCCACCCGCACCGGCCTTGGGCACAAGCACGCGCTTGCGCTTCGTCTCGACGACGACATTCTTGGTGCGGCCGTGGCTGAAGCTTTGCTTCACCTGTCCGGTGCGCGCGCTGCCCGCACCACCGCTGCGCAGTCCAAGAGGTTTCTTCCCGTCCGTATCGCTCATGCGTTCCTTAAATCCTTCCCGGCGGCTTGCGGCGCCGCCTCGTCTGCGCGGACGCCTGCCAACCGTGCGGCCTCGTCTACAACACGCGTTGCGAGTCCGCCAGCCGTCAAGGCACCGTGTATCACACGATCCCGACCGAAAGCCAAACCCAATTCCGACGCCGTCAGGCAGCCTATGAATCCGCTCGGCCCCGGGGGAGCGCTCAGTTTCGTCTTGCCCCGCGCCGAGCCGTCCGAGGCCTGCAACAGGGTCGAGGCCCACCCGCTGTCGAGGGCCTCCTTCACCTTCTCGAAGCCCGCCACCGCATCCCCGGCCTTGCGCGCGAGGGCGAGCAGCGAGGTCACCCGACCGAGCAACAGCGTCTCGACACGCTCGATCAGGTCCGGCGGCAGGGTCACCGGCTGGCGCGCCGCCCGGGCAAAGAGCCGTTTGCCCACCGCCCGGTCGAGCGCGGCCCGGTCGGCCCGGACCCAGATCCCGCGGCCGGGCAGCCGTCCGAGGACATCCGGCTGGATGACCCCGTCGGGATCGACCACGAAGCGGATCAGGTCCGGCTTCGGACACACGTCACCGGTGGCGATGCAACGCCGCTCCGGTCCGGCATCCCGGTCCTTGTCCTGTCCGCCGCGGCTCACGGCGCCGTC
>JAUHZL010000166.1 GCA_030425945.1 Alphaproteobacteria bacterium
CCCTGGATCGGCACGCCCGGCGCCTGCGACATGGTCAACTTCGGGCCACGCGACAGCGTCCCCGACAAGTTCGACGGCCGCAACTTCGTCATCCACAATCCTTCGGTCACGCTGATGCGGACGACGCGCGACGAAAACGCGAAGATCGGTCGCTGGATCGGCGAGCGGATGAACCAGATGGACGGCCCCGCGCGCTTCCTGATCCCCGAGCACGGGGTCTCGGCCCTCGACAAGCCCGGCGGCCCGTTTCACGACCCCGCCGCGAACCGCGCCCTGTTCGAGGCCATCGAGGGCACCGTGCACCAGACCGCGCGGCGCCAGGTGGTCCGCATCCCCGCCCATATCAACGACGACGCATTCGCCACCGCCCTGGTGGACGCTTTCACTGCCACGGCCGGCCCGATGAAAAGGAGCGCCTGATGCCCCACGACCGCAAGACCCTCATGGCCCGGTTCCAGCAGATGAAGGCCGATCGCATCCCCATCGTCGGCGGCGGCGCGGGCACAGGCCTGTCCGCGAAATGCGAGGAGGCGGGCGGCATCGACCTGATCGTCATCTACAATTCGGGCCGTTACCGGATGGCCGGACGCGGCTCTCTCTCGGGGCTGCTGGCCTATGGCAACGCCAACGAGATCGTCGTCGAGATGGCGCAGGAGATCCTGCCGGTCGTCCGCCACACGCCCGTTCTGGCCGGCGTCAACGGCACCGATCCCTTCTGTCTGTTCGACGACTTCCTGCCCCGGCTGAAACAACTCGGCTTCGCGGGTGTCCAGAACTTCCCCACGGTCGGGCTGATCGACGGCACCTTCCGCGCGAACCTGGAAGAAACCGGCATGGGCTATGGGCTGGAGGTCGACATGATCGCCAGGGCCCATGCGCTGGACATGCTGACGACCCCTTACGTCTTCAACGAGGACGAGGCGGCGGCGATGGCCAAGGCCGGGGCCGACATCATCGTCTGCCATATGGGCCTGACCACCGGCGGCAATATCGGGGCCGAGACCGCGCTGAAGCTGGAAGACACGCCCGCGCTCGTCGACAAATGGGCCGAGGCCGCGCTGAAGGTGAACCCCGAGGCGATCATTCTGGTCCACGGCGGCCCCGTCTCCAGCCCCGAAGACGCGGCCTTCGTCCTGAACCGCACCAAGACCTGCCACGGCTTCTACGGCGCCTCCTCGATGGAGCGGCTACCGACCGAGGTGGCGCTGACCGACCAAACCAGGAAATTCAAGGCCGTCACCTTCTGACCGGCGATAGGAGGAGAACCCCATGACGGGCGAAACCATCGGCTCTCTGATCCTCACGCTCATCGTCCTCGCGGTGATCGTGGCGATCCTCGTCTACATCCTGCGCTGGCTCTACCGCCGCTCGACGAAGGAAATCGCCTTTGTCCGAACGGGTTTTCTGGGCGAGAAGGTGGTGGTAAACGGCGGCGCCTTCGTCATCCCGGTGCTGCACGAGATCACGCCCGTCAACATGAACGTGCTGCGTATCGGCGTGACCCGGGCCGAGGATCAGGCGCTGATCACCAAGAACCGGATGCGCGTCGACATCGCCGCCGAGTTCTTCGTGCGTGTCAGGGCGTCCCGTGACGCCGTCGCCGCCGCCGCCCAGACGCTGGGCCGGCGCACGCTGGACGAGGGCGTGCTGTCGGCGCTGCTGGAGGGCAAGTTCGCCTCGGCCATGCGCACCGTTGCCGCCCGGATGACGCTGGAAGAGCTGCACGAGCAGCGCGGCGAGTTTGCCGAGGCCGTCAAGACGCTGACCGTCGACGCGCTGTCGCCCAACGGGCTGGAGCTGGAAACCGTGGCCGTGGTCGATCTGGACCAGACGGGCCTCGAATTCTTCGACCCGTCCAACGCCTTCGATGCCGAGGGTCTGACCCAACTGACCGAGGCTATCGAGGCCCGCCGCAAGGCGCGCAACGTGATCGAACAGCAGACGCTGGTCGAGATCCGCAGCCAGAACCTGGCCGCGCAGCGGCAGGTCTATGAGATCGACCGCGATCAGGAATACGCGCGCCTGGATCAGGAGCGCGAGGTCGAGGCCCGCAAGGCGGCGCAGCGCGCCGAGCTGGCGCGCGAGCGGGCGCAGCGCGAGCGTGAGAGCGAAGAGGCGCAGCTGGCCGCGCGCGAAGCCATCGAGACCGCGCGCCTGGCGCAGGAGCGGGTCGTCACCGAGGCCCGCATCAAGTCCGAACGCGAGACCCAGCAAAGCGAGATCGCCCGCCGCCGCGCCATCGACGAGGCCGAACTGAAGGCCCGCGAGATGACCGAGCGCGAGCAGATTGCGCTTGAGCTGGCCCTGCAGCGCGAGCGCATCAACCGCGATCTGGAGCAGCGCAAGCTGGAGATCGCGCGCGAGAAGGCGATCGAGATCGACACGCTGGAACGGCAGATCGCGCTGGCGGCTAAGGCGGTCGAACTGGCCCATGCCGAGGCCGAGAAGTCCCGCAGCGAGATCGTCGAGAACCAGCTGACCGAAGCCGAGCGCGTGGCGCAGGAACGCGCCCTCGACGAGGTCCGGGTCGAGCGCGAGAAGCGGCTCGATGCCCTTCAGATCGCCAAGCGCCAGGCCTTCGAAGAGGCCGAGATGGCGATGGCCGAAGAGGTCGAGCGCGCGCGTCTTGCCAAGGAACTGGGCATCGCCGAGGCCCGCCTTGTGAACGAGCGCAGCATCCGCACCGCCTCGGTCAACCGCGACCTGACGGTCGAGATTGCCGAAATGGAGAAGGCGATCGCCGTGGCCCGCAAGTCGCAGGAACGCTCGACCGAGATCGCCGCCGCCGCCGAGGTGCGCGCCAAGGCGACCGAGGCCGAGGAGAAGGCGCTGACGGTTCGCGAGCGCGAGATCGCCGAACGGCGCAAGCTGACCGAGCTGATCGCGACCGAACGCGAGACCCAGCGCGAGAAGCTGCGCCTGACGGCCAAGGCCGAGGCCGAGATGGAGGCCGCGAAGAGTCACGCCGAGGCGCAGAAGATCACCGCCGAAGCCCAGGCCGCAGCCGAGAAGATCGCCGCCCTGGCCGCCGCCGAACGTTACACCGTCGATGCTGCCGGCCGCCGCGCGCTGAACGAATCCGAGAACGCCCTGACCGAAGAGGCGCGGCAGGCCCGGATCCGCGAGAAGCTGCTGGACCGTCTGGAAGGCATCGTGCGCGAAAGCGTCCGCCCGATGGAGAAGATCGAGGGCATCAAGATCCTCCATGTCGACGGGGTCCACGGCGAAGGCGGCGGGCGCAAGAACGTCACCGACGAGGTCATCGACTCGGCCCTGCGCTACCGCGTGCAGGCGCCGATGATCGACAACCTGATGAAGGAGATCGGCATCGAGGGCAGCTCGATGGGGCGCATGACCGACGTGCTGCGCGATGCCAAGGACATGACCTCGCTGGTACAGAAGGCCGAAGGCAAGGGCGGGCAGGCGACGGATGACGACGACCGGGACCGCGACCGGTGACGCGGGTCTATACCTCGGCGGTGATTCCGGCCCCGGCCGCCAATGTCTGGCGCCGGGTCCGCGATTTCAACGGCTTGCCCGACTGGACCCCCTTCGTGCGCGAAAGCCGGATCGAGCAGAACCTGCCGTCCGACAAGGTCGGCTGCATCCGCAACTTCGTGCTGACCGACGGCGGTCGCATCCGCGAACAGCTGCTGGCCCTGTCCGATTATGACATGAGCTGCACCTATTCGATCCTGGAAAGCCCGATGGGGGTCGAGAACTACATCGCCACCCTGTCCCTGACCCCCGTCACCGACGGCAACCGCACCTTCGCCCAGTGGCAGGCCGATTTCGATTGCCCGCCCGAGCGCGAGGCGGCGCTGATCCAGCAGGTGGGGCAGGGGGTGTTCCAGACCGCCTTCGACGCGCTCAAGGCGCATTTCGCGCGCTGATCCGGTGGTCCGCGTCGTCGTCAGCTCGGTGCTCGACTTGCCCGTGGACGAGGTCTGGCGGGTGCTGCGCGACTTCAACAGCCACCACACCTGGCATCCCGCGGTCGCCGAGAGCGTGATCGAGGACGACCTGCCGCCCGACACCGTCGGGGCTGTCCGCCGCTTCCGCCTGACCGATGGCGGCGAGCTGCGCGAGCAGCTGTTGGACCTGGACGATCGCGCGCACCGGCTGAGCTATTGCATCCTCGACGCGCCGTTGCCGCTGCACGACTACGTGGCGACGATCCAGCTGCGCCCGGTGACCGACGGGAACGGCGCGTTCTGGTCCTGGTCCTCGGAGTTCCGCACGCCGCCGGCCCAGGCCGGCGAGATGCGCGACCTGGTGGCGAACGGCATCTATCTGGCCGGGATGCACGCGCTGGACGGCTGGCTGCGCCGCGGCCCGGCGCCCCTGACCGTCGCCCGCGCGCCCGAGAAGCGCCCCGCGCCTCCACCGTCGCCGCCCCCCGGGACTGGCGCGCAGGCGGTTGTGATGACGCGCCACGGTGGCCCCGAAGTGCTGGAGTTGCGGCCTGTCACGTCCCACGATCCAGGCCCGGGCGAGGTGCGGCTGCGCCAGCGGTACATCGGGGTCAACTTCATCGACGTCTACACCCGCACCGGCTATTTCGACCTGGTCGATCCGCCGGGCGTGCCGGGGATGGAGGCGGCGGGCGTGGTCGAGGCGGTCGGCTCCGGCGTCACCCATCTGTCGCCCGGCGATCCGGCCGCCTATGCCTGTCCGCCCCCCGGCGCCTATGCGACGCACCGCACCATGGCGGCGGATCTGGTCACGCGCCTGCCGGCGGATCTGGACCTGGCCCATGCGGCGGCCGGTCTGCTGAAGGGGATCACGGCGGCCTTCCTGCTTCACGACGTGGCCCGCATCGCGCCGGGCGACTGGGTCGTAATCCATGCCGCGGCAGGCGGGGTGGGCTCGCTGCTGACGCAATGGGCCGCGGCGCTGGGCGCCCGCGTCATCGCCACCGTGTCGACCGCCGAGAAGGCCGACCATGTCCGCACCCTCGGCGCCGAAGCGGTGGTGCTGGGGCGGGGCCAGGCCTTCCTTGATGAGGTCCGCCACAGAACCGGCGGCGAGGGCGCGCGCACCGTCTTCGATGCCGTCGGACGCGACTCGATCCACGCTTCGCTCGAGGCGCTGGCGAT
Organism: Alphaproteobacteria bacterium; assembly: GCA_030425945.1. GTDB lineage: Bacteria > Pseudomonadota > Alphaproteobacteria > Rhodobacterales > Rhodobacteraceae > Dinoroseobacter. The sequence continues at coordinate 5,100 of JAUHZL010000166.1, forward strand.
CCGGGGCCACCTGGTCAGTTTCGGTCAGGCCTCGGGCGACATCGGGGCTCTGCAGATCGGGCCGCTCGCCTCGAAATCGGTGACGCTGTCGCGCCCGAATTACGGCCACTACGTCGCAACGCGCGAGATGATGGAAACCCATGCGCGCCGCCTGTTCGACGCGCTGGCCTGGGGAATCGTCACGATCCCCGCCCCGACCATCTTCCCGCTGGATCGGGTTCGGGAGGCGCATAGCGCGCTGGAAAGCGGCCGGACGATGGGCGCGCTGGTGCTGGAGACGCCGTAGGGCTCAGACTTCGGCGGCCCCGGCGGTGGGAAGCTGCACCCGCACCTCAAGCCCGTCCGGCGTGCCGGGGCGGGGCGAGGCCATGTCCAGCCGGCTTCCGATGCGATCGGCAATCGCTGCGACGATGGCCAGGCCCAGGCCGCTGCCGTCGTTCTGGCTGCCCGCGCGCTCGAAGCGGGTGGTCAGGCCGGGCAGGGTCTCGGGCGGGATGACGGGGCCGGCATTGGCGACCGAAAGCACGCCGTTCGCCGACAGCGAGACATCGACCGGGGCGGCGGCGTCGCCGTGGCGGCTGCTGGTGCTAGGGCATCGGCCTCGAATCGCTTCAGCAGGTCCAAAACTCCCGTCTGCGGCGGGTTTTCCAGCAATGCTTGATGCGCCTTTTGCGCCTGGTTGATGCGGGTCTGCAAATTTGCTGTCTCGCGTTGCCCTGTTTCCCAAGCCGCCGCGGCATCACGCATCTGGTCGCGCAGGTCCTCGAGGAGGGAAATCTCTGCCGGTGCGATGACAAGCGTGGTCACGTCGCAACCTTCCGGCGCTCCAAGGTCTTGTGCGATGCGCGCCATGTCAGCAAGTGCTTCTTCATGGGCCCTTTCGCGTCTGGGAAGGTCTAGCACCGCCAATTTCATCCGGCTTGGTAGGTCTTCCAGATCAAGCAGCAGCTCGGCGAGGGCGAGGTGATCTGCGTCGATTACCAGCGCGGCGCGCTCCTGTTCAATCTTTTCGATGTCGTCCTGAAGTCGCCGCAGTTCGGCATCTGCCTGTCCTCGGTCGGTCTTCATCGTGACCAAGTCTTCGGTGTTGATATCGATCCGCTGGGGATAATCGTCGTAGCCGGCGATCTCATCCGTGAGGCGGTCTATCTCACCTAGATTGGGCAGCACCCGTCGCAGCGCAGCGATGCCTGCCTGTTTGGTGCGAAGCTCGTCCCTTACCTCGCGAGCCTTCGCCTCTTCATTCTCGGCGGTATCAATCGCATCCTTCAGCTTTCGCCAAGCGTGGGCACTGACATCGAGGTCGCGGATATTGGTTTCAACGTCACTCAGCTCGCGCTTCAGTTCCGCGACGCGCGTGGTGCTCGCGCGCTTTTTGTATAGGCCGTTTGCCTCGGCCCGCGCTTGTTCCAAAACTGCGTTGAGGTCCGCGAGGCGTTGTTGCAAAACTCTCATCGTGAATCCATGCGGTTAGACGGGCAGCATGAGCAAGCCCAAGCCCGCCCGCTACCGCACCACCAACTGGTCCGCCTACAACGCCGCGCTCAGGACGCGCGGGTCACTGCTGATCTGGCTGGACAAGGAGATGGCCTGGCACGCGCCGCATGAGGGCCGTACGGGGCGCCCGCCGGTCTTCTCGAACGCGGCGATCCAGTTCTGCCTGTCGATCAAGGTGCTG
>JAUHZL010000167.1 GCA_030425945.1 Alphaproteobacteria bacterium
CGGGACCAGGCGGGCCTCGCCGACGTGCGGATGGAATCGGCGGTCAGCGCGATCATGGACTGCGAGGATTCGGTCGCCTGCGTCGATGCCGAGGACAAGGTGCTGGCCTATGGCAACTGGCTGGGCCTGATGCAGGGCACGCTGACCGAGACCTTCGAGAAGAACGGCGCGCCGATGACCCGGCGGCTGGCGGGCGATCTGGCCTATACCGCGCCCGACGGCAGCCCGATGACGGTGAAGGGCCGCGCGCTGATGCTGGTGCGCAATGTCGGCCACCTGATGCGCAACCCGGCGATCCGCCTGAAGGACGGCCGCGAGGCCTTCGAGGGGCTGATGGACGCGATGATCACCACGCTGATCGCGCTGCACGACCTGCAGAAGACCGACGGCGCGCGCAACTCGGTCGCGGGCTCGCTTTATGTCGTGAAGCCCAAGATGCACGGCCCGGCCGAGGTCGCCTTTGCCGACGCGGTCTTCACCGAGGTCGAGCGGGTGCTGGGCCTCGAGCGCTACACCGTCAAGCTGGGCATCATGGACGAGGAGCGCCGCACCTCGGTCAATCTCAAGGAGTGCATCCGCGCCGCGAAGCACCGGGTGGCCTTCATCAACACCGGCTTCCTCGACCGCACCGGCGACGAGATCCACACCTCGATGGAGGCGGGTCCGTTCAGCCGCAAGGACTTCATCAAGCGCAAGTCGTGGATCGCCGCCTACGAGAACCAGAACGTCGACATCGGCCTCGAATGCGGGCTGCGCGGGCGGGCGCAGATCGGCAAGGGCATGTGGGCCGCGCCCGACGCGATGGCCGCCATGCTGGAAGCCAAGATCGAGCATCCGCGCGCCGGGGCCAACTGCGCCTGGGTGCCGTCGCCGACCGCCGCCACGCTGCATGCGCTGCATTACCACCAGGTCAACGTGGCCGCCGTGCAGGAGAAGCTCGCGGCGGGCGGGCGGCGCGCCTATGTGACGGCGCTGCTCGACATCCCGCTCGCGTCCTACAAGCGCTGGACCCGCGCCCAGATCACCCGCGAGGTCGAGAACAACGCGCAGGGCATCCTCGGCTACGTGGTGCGCTGGATCGACCAGGGCGTCGGCTGCTCGAAGGTGCCCGACATCAACGACGTGGCGCTGATGGAGGATCGCGCGACCTGCCGGATCAGCGCCCAGCACATCGCCAACTGGCTGCACCACGGCGTGGTCACCGAGGACGAGGTGCGCGAGATCATGCGCCGCATGGCCGCCGTGGTGGACCGCCAGAACGCGGGCGACGCGGCCTACACACCGATGGCGCCGGGCTACAACGGCATCGCCTTCGCGGCGGCTTGTGACCTGGTCTTCCAGGGCCGGACCCAGCCCAGCGGCTATACCGAGCCGGTGCTGCATGCCCGGCGGCTGGAATTCAAGGCGGCCTGAGGCCGGGCCGGTGACGGAAGGTTCAACACGAAAGGGGAGGGCGCTGCGATGATCACGCTCGATCAGGCACGGATCATGGTGGCCGAGGCGCGGGCGAAGGGCCGGGCGCTGGGGCTGAAGCCGCTGACGGTGGCGGTGCTGGACGCGGGCGGGCACCTGCTGGCGTTCGAGCGCGAGGACGGCGCGAGCCCGGGCCGCTTCGAGATCGCGCGCGGCAAGGCCTATGGCGCGGTCATGCTGGGCATGGGCGGCAAGGCACAGATGGCCCGGGCCGAGGGGCAGGCCTATTTCATGGCGGCGCTCAACGGCGCGTTCGGCGGCAAGGTCGTCCCGGTGCCGGGCGGCGTGCTGGTCCGCGACGCGGGCGGCGCGGTGATCGGGGCGGTCGGCGTCACCGGCGACACCTCGGACAACGATGCCGCCGCTGCCGTGGCGGGGATCGAGGCGGCCGGCTACAGCGCCGAGGTCTGAGGCGCGCGCCGTCCCCCGCTGCCCGGAAATGCGGCAGCTGCACAACTGGAGCGCGCTTTGTGCAGGCGCGCCCCTTCCGGTCGCCCCGTCCCTCGCCTATGGTGGCGGGCAACAGGCAGACGGGGCAGCACATGGCACGACCGGTCGTCGGCATCATCGGCAACAGCTTCCTGATCAACGATCAGTATCCGGCCTTCACCTGCGGCCAGATGAACACCTTCGCCGTGGCCGAGGTGGTGGACGCCACCCCGGTGATGATCCCCGCGCACCCCGAGGCCAGCCCGCTCGACGAGATCATGGCGCTCTGCGACGGGTTCGTGTTCACCGGCGGGCGTCCCAACGTGCATCCCGAGGAATACGGCCATGACCCGACCGAGGCGCACGGGGTCTTCGACCGCAACCGCGATCGGCTGGCGCTGCCGCTGATCCGGGAATGCGTCGCGCGCGGCCAGCCGGTGCTGGGGATCTGCCGCGGCTTCCAGGAGGTGGCGGTCGCCTTCGGCTCGACCCTGCATCCCGAGATCCGCGAGTTGCCGGGCCGCGACAACCACCGGATGCCGCCCGACGGCACGCTGGAGGAGAAGTTCGCCCATCGCCATGTCGTGACCGTGACGGAAGGCGGGCCGTTCCACCGCGTCTTCGGCGCGACCGAGGTGCTGACCAACACGCTGCACGGGCAGGGCATCGATGTGCCGGGGCCGCGCGTGGTGATCGACGGTCATGCGCCCGACGGCACGCCCGAGGCGATCTACATCGACGGCGCGCCCGGCTTCACCCTGTCGGTGCAGTGGCATCCGGAGTGGAACGCCGGCAACGACCCGGTGTCGCGGCCGCTGTTTCAGGCTTTCGGCGCGGCCTGCCGGACCTTCGCCGCGGCCCGCCGGACAACGCCCCTGCGCCGCTCGGCCTGAGCCGGGGCGGGCCCCGCCTCCTTGCGCATGTGGAACACCGTCAGCGCGCGGCCGAACCGCTCGACTGTCGCGGCAGGGGCATCCTGCCAGCCGCGCTTGAGCAGGAAGCGCCGCGAGAAATGGCTGGCCTGCACGTCGTAGGCGGGCAGGCGGGCCAGGTCCGGCTCGGCCATCAGCGCATCGTAGAGCTGCCCGGCCACGCCGCGGCCCATCTGTGCGGGCGCGACGTAGAGGAAGTCGAGGTGCCCGTCGCGGGTCATCGAGGCGAAGCCGCAGATCATCCCCTCGTCCTCGGCGACATAGGCGACGGCGTCGCCCAGCCGGTCGCGCCAGCCGGGAAAGGGCGTGTCGTTCGGCGCCCAGGCCTGGCGGTCCTCGGCGCTGTAGAAGCGGCTCGCCCCTTCGCGCACGGCGGCGAGGAAGACGGCATAGATGCCGTCGAGGTCCGCGTGGCGGAAGCGCCGGATCTGCATCAGGTCACGGCTTTCCGGGTGCGGAAGGCGGGCGTGTCCCAGAGCTGCCCGTCCATGATCCGGGCCAGCACCGAGACGGCGCGGTCGATGTCGCCCTCGTCGAGATAGAGCGGCGTGATCCCGAAGCGCAGGATGTCGGGGGCGCGGAAGTCGCCGATCACGCCCTCGGCGATCAGCGCCTGCATGATCGCGTAACCCTCCGGATGCCGGAAGCTGACCTGGCTGCCGCGCAGCGCGGCGTCGCGCGGCGAGGCCAGCGTCAGCGCCGGGCAGGCGGCCTCGACCCCCGCGATGAAGCGCTCGGACAGGACGACCGAGCGCGCGCGCACGTCGGCCATGCGGACCCCGTCCCAGACGTCGAGCGCGGCCTCCAGCGCGGCCATCTGAATGACCGGCGGGGTGCCGACGCGCATCCGCTCGATCCCCGCGCCGGGCCGGTAGTCGCGGTCGAAGGCGAAGGGCGCGGCATGTCCCAGCCAGCCCTGCAGCACCGGGTCGGCGGTCTCGGCATGGTCGGGCGCGACATAGATGAAGGCCGGGCCGCCGGGACCGGAGTTCAGGTACTTGTAGGTGCAGCCGACCGCGAAATCGGCCTGCGCCCCGGCCAGGTCCACCTCGATCGCGCCCGCGGAATGGGCGAGGTCCCAGATCGCCAGCGCGCCCGCGCGATGCGCCGCGGCGGTCAGCGCGGCCATGTCGTGCATCCGCCCGGTGCGGTAATCGACCTGCGTCAGCATCAGGGCCGCCACGCTGTCGTCGAGCGCGTCCTCGACCGCCTCGGGATCGACCACACGCAGCTCGTAGTCGCCGCCCATCAGCCGCAACAGGCCCTCGGCCATGTAGAGGTCGGTCGGGAAGTTGCCGCTGTCCGACAGCACCACCCGCCGGTCCGGGCGCAGCGCCAGCGCGGCGGCCAGCGCCTGGTAGACCTTGATCGACAACGTGTCGCCGGTGACGACCGTGCCCGCGGGTGCCCCGATCAGGCGGCCGATGCGGTCGCCGATCCGGGCGGGCTGGGCCATCCACCCGGCCTCGTTCCAGCCGGTGATCAGCTTCGCGCCCCATTCGTCGCGCAGCATCTCGGCCACGCGCGCCTCGGCGGCGACGGGCAGGGGGCCAAGGGAATTGCCGTCGAGATAGGTGATCCCCTCGGGCAGGTGGAAGGCGGAGCGGGTGCGGGCGAAATCGGTCATGGGCTCGTGATGCCACGGCGGCGGGCCGAGCGGAAGCATCCGCTTGCAGCCGCCGGTGCGCCGGGGCAACGTCGGGCCATGTTCGGTCTGACCTTCCGCCAGCTTCTCGACCTGCCGCCCCTGTGGCTGGCGCTAATGCTCGTCGCCGCCTGGGCGCAGACGGTCGTGCTGCCGGGGCCGGAGTTCGGGCCGTGGGCGCGCTTCGCGGGCACCCTTCTCATCGCGGGCGGGCTGGTGCTGATCGGCCTCGCCTTCGCCGAGTTCCGCCGCGCCGACACCAGCGTCGTGCCCCATCACCAGCCGCGCGCGATCCTCACCAGCGGGATCTACCGGTTCAGCCGCAACCCGATCTACCTCGCGGACCTGCTGCTGCTGGCCGGAGTCTCGCTGCGCTGGTCGGCGTGGCTGGGGCTTCTGCTGGTCCCGGTGCTGGCCGTGATCCTGACGCGGCGCTTCATTCTGCCCGAAGAAGACCGCCTGAGGGCAGGGTTCGGCCCGGAATTCGCGCAATGGGCGAGCCGCACCCGGCGCTGGCTCTGAATCCATCTTTCCGAGTCGCGCGATTTTCGCTAGGCCGCGCAAGATTGTGACGCAGACATGCGGTCAATGGCCGCCTTCGGACTATCTCCGCCGGATGCTACCAGCGGGGCAGAGGGCGATGCCGCGGCTGCCAACGCGACAATGAGAGAGGGACTGACACGGTGAAAATAGGCGCACCGAAGGAAATCTTCGAAGGAGAAGCGCGGGTCGCCATGACCCCGGACAGCGCGCTCCAGCTTCAGAAACTGGGCCATACCTGCATCATCGAGACCGGCGCGGGCAAGCCCGCCGGGTTCGAGGACGCCGCCTACGAGGCCGCGGGGGTCGAGATCGCCAAGACCGCCGCCGCGCTGTGGAAGGCCGCCGACATCGTCGTCAAGGTCCGCCCGCCGTCGGACACCGAGGTCAAGCGCCTGACGAAGGACAAGACCCTGATCTCGTTCTTCTATCCCGGCTCGAACACCGAGCTGATGGAACTGGCCCAGTCGAAGGGCGCCAGCGTCATCGCGATGGACATGGTCCCGCGCATCTCGCGCGCCCAGAAGATGGACGCGCTGTCCTCGATGGCGAACATCGCGGGCTACCGCGCGGTGATCGAGGCCGGCAACAACTTCGGCCGCTTCTTCACCGGGCAGGTCACCGCCGCGGGCAAGGTCCCGCCGGCCAAGGTGCTGGTCGTCGGGGCAGGCGTCGCGGGCCTCGCCGCGATCGGCACCTCGACCTCGCTGGGCGCGATCACCTACGCCTTCGACGTCCGGCCGGAAGTGGCCGAGCAGATCGAGTCGATGGGCGCCGAGTTCGTGTTCCTCGAGTTCGAGGCGAGCGAGCTGCCCGACGGTGCGGCGACCGGCGGCTATGCCCCGCCCTCGAGCCCCGAGTTCCAGGCCAAGCAGCTTGCGAAGTTCCGCGAGATCGCGCCGGACATGGACATCGTCATCACCACGGCGCTGATCCCGAACCGGCCCGCGCCGGTGCTCTGGACCAAGGACATGGTCGAGAGCATGAAGCGCGGGTCGGTGATCGTGGACCTCGCCGCCGAGCGCGGCGGCAACTGCGAACTGACCGTCAAGGACGAGAAGATCGTCACCGAGAACGGCGTCACCATCGTCGGCTACACCGACTTCCCCAGCCGGATGGCGACCCAGTCCTCGACGCTCTACGCGACCAACATCCGGCACATGATCTCGGATCTGACGCCGGAGAAGGACGGCGTCATCAACCACAACATGGACGACGACGTCATCCGCGGCGCCACGATCACCCACGCGGGCGAGATCACCTTCCCGCCGCCGCCGCCCAAGGTGCAGGCCATCGCCGCGCAGAAGCCCAAGGAAAAGGCGAAGGAGCTGACCCCGGAGGAGAAGCGCGCGCAGGAAGCGGCCGCCTTCAAGGCCCAGACCCGCAGCCAGGTGACCCTGCTGACCATCGGGGCGGTGCTGCTGCTGGGCGTGGGCCTGATCGCCCCCGCCAGCTTCATGCAGCACTTCATCGTCTTCGTGCTGTCGGTCTTCATCGGCTTCCAGGTGATCTGGAACGTGGCGCATTCGCTCCACACGCCGCTGATGGCCGTGACCAACGCGATTTCCTCGATCATCATCCTCGGCGCGCTGATCCAGATCGGCTCGTCGTCCCTCCTGATCACCGTGCTCGCCGCGGCGGGCATCCTCATGGCGTCGGTCAACATCTTCGGCGGCTTCCTCGTGACACGGCGCATGCTCGCCATGTTCCAGAAATCCTAAGGAGCAGGGGATCATGGAATTC
>JAUHZL010000168.1 GCA_030425945.1 Alphaproteobacteria bacterium
GGCGAGATGTGGGACGCCCTCACGACCGGGCGCTACACCGAAGCCGCGCGACGCTCGGATTTCTCCGAAGCGGCGTGGTTCGACCTGGCGGAGCGTTACCCCTACGCGGTCGATCCGGCCTCGAACCCGCTCCTGCGCGTCGTGGCCGAGGCCACGGGCACCGCGGTTCCGATCATGCGGGCCGACTGGATGCTGCGGTTCGCCTCGGAGGCGCCCTACTACGACATGTTCCTCGGCCTGACGTCGCAGATCAGCGATCTGGAGCGCTCCTTCGGGCTGGATGTGCCGCGCGAAATCCGGTCGATGCAGATGATCCGGGCGGGCATGGCGCCGGGGACCTCGGGGGTTTCCGATCACAACCGCATGCTCGAGCGGTTCGAACTGCCGCGCGGCGGGTACTACTGGAAGTCCTACGACTTCGCCGGGGATGTCGGCGAACAGTCCCTGATCCTGCACCCCGATGGTCCCGGCGACATCGGCGACCTGCCCTCGGGCACGGACCCGTTCGAGCATGACGGCGGCGAAATGATCTTCATCGCCAAGCGCGACTTCGTGCGCGACGCGCTGCTGTCCTCCAGCCGCTATGGGCGGGATCAACTGGACGTCCTGCTGGAAATGTACGTCGACAACGACCGGCTCGCCGAGATCTATGCCCGCGACCAGCGCAGCTTCATCGGCGCGCTGGCGCAGGCCGGAGCGACCGAGCGCAACGAGTTCGGGACCGAGATCAGCCTGCGGGCCCCGGACAGCGTCGGCGGCGGCGAGATCTTCACCTACATTGCCGACATGCACTTCGACTCGCTGACCCTCGAGGACGTCGCCCGCGAGTTCCACCTCGACCCCGAGACCCTGCGCGAACGGGCGCGGCGGCTCGGCGATCCGGGCATGACGATGGTGTTGACCGACTGGCTGACCCGGCTCGACGCAGGCCAGAAGATCCACCGGGACGAACTGGAAACCCACTACGCCAGCCTGCTGGGCCGCCTGACCGATCAGCGGGCCTATGCACCGGACGAGGGGTATCGCGTCGCGGCACCGCTCGATGCGGCGGACTACGAGGACAGCTTCTACGCCGCCGTCGCCGAAACCGAGGCCCGCGACGAGGCGCCGTACGCGCCCGCCGTCACCACCCCGTCCAACTATACCCCGCCCACCGAGGCCGCGGACAAGGTCCTGCTCTACATGTTCAAGACCGCCGACACCTACCGGGTCGGGGACCTTCTCCAGTTCCAGATCGAGACCAGCCGCGATTGCGCCCTCGAGATGTTCTACATCGAGGAAAACGCGTCGATCACCCGGGTGCCGCAGGAGGTGCTTGGCCCCGTGACCCTGCGAGCGGGTGAGCGGCGGACCATCCCCCATCCGGACAGCCCGCTCGAGATCGTCTTCTCGGCGCCGGGCAGCAAGGAACGCATGTTCGCCCATTGCGAGGCGGGCGGCCTGTCGCGCCCGTTGCAGCCGGACGAACTGATGGCCTTTGCCCGCGATCGCTCGATGACGCCGCAGCGCGCGATCGAGTTCCGCGTGATCGAACAGCGTGAAAGCACCGGCAGCGGCGCGGGCTTCTCCTTCCTGACGTTCGACGTGGTGGAGTAGGGCGATGCAGCGGACAGTTCTGGCCGCGCTGGCGGTCACCCTTCTTGCGGCTCCCGCCACGGCCGATTGCGTGGCAGCCCGGTCCGCGCTGGCCGCGTCGCTGGACAACGCCCCGGTCGCAACGCTTGCCGACATGGCGCGCGGGCTCGAGGCCGAGGGCTGTTCCTCCGCCGTTGCCGCGGATGCGCTGCGCCAGGTGTCGTCGGTGGCGGCCCGGCGCGCGGGGGGCCTGCTGGAGACGGGTGATCTCGCCGGGGCCGAGGCGCAGCTTGCTGTTGCCCCTGTGCTGCATTGGGAGGTGCAGGCGGCGCGCGGCGGGCTGGCGGCCGCCCGCAAGGACCATGCCGAAGCGGCACGCAACCTGAATGCCGCGATCGACACCCTGGGCGATCCCGGCCTGACGCCGCAGGATCCTGCACTGGAGCCCGTCGTGCCCCGCCTGATGGCCATGGCACAGGAGCAGATGATGCTGGCGGGCAGCGCGCGGACCTCGATGCGTTCGGACGGCACCAGCACCGGGGTCATGCGGGCGCTCAGTCGCGGCATCGCGTTTCGCGCCAAGGGCACCGGGGATGCGACGGTCGCGGCAGACCAGCCGGCAACCGACTACGCCGCCCCTGCGGAGACCGGATACAACATCGTCGCCGCCGCCGCGGCCCGCGTCGAGACGGTGTACCTGCCCGTGCGCTTCGCCTTCGGGCAGGCGACGCTCGACCCCTCCGGCGTGACCGAGGCCGAGGCCCTGGCCGCCTTCCTCCGGGGACAGGGCGCGGTCGGGCGCATCACCCTGATCGGGCACACCGATGACGTCGGGCCGGAGGACGTCAATCTCGACCTGTCGCTGGCCCGGGCCCAGACCGTGCGGGACTTCCTGCGCTCTGCGGGCGTTTCCGCGACGATCCTCGTCGAGGGGCGCGGCGAGACCGAGCCACCTGCCTACGCGGCGGGCATGACCTATTCGCTGGACGAACAGCGGGCCATCGCGCGTCGCGTGGAGCTGGCCCTTGGTGGCTAGGCCGCGCGCCCTGGCCGCCGGGCTTCTGCTGACGGCGGCGCTCGGGGTCGGTTCGGCCGGGGCTGCGAGCCTTGGCCTCGTCGTGGGGATCAACGACTACGCTGCCTATCCCGAGTACCGGGACGGAATGCCGTTCGGCGTGGCCTATGACCTGATGGGCGCGCGCAACGATGCCGAGCGGATCGCCGAGGCCATGCGCGACACCGGCATCGATCTGCCCGACCGCCGTCTGCTGCTCGACGGGCAGGCCACCGAGGCTGCGTTTCTCGCCGCCTGGTCTGCAATGCTCGACGAAGCACAGCCCGGCGACACGCTGATCGTGACCTTCGCGGGGCACGGGGCACAGGAGACCGAGGCCTCGCCGCCCTTTGACGAGGCGGACGGGCGCGACGAGATCATCATGTTCCATGATTTCGATCCACAGCGCCCCGGCACCGGACGCCTTACCGATGACGAGTTGCGCGTCCTGCTGGAAGGGGCGTCGGATTACAACGTCGTCTGGGTCATGGATGCCTGCCACTCGGGCGGACTGACCCGCTCGGCGGCGCGGACGCTGTCGCGCTTCGGCGGGCTGTTCGAGGGCTTGCCCGACCCGGCCTTGTCGGACGTGCCCCTCGATCTCGGCGACGGGGCCGCAGATGACGAGAGCCTGCCCCACGTGACCCAGATCCTCGCCACGGCCTCCGAAGACCTTCTGGTCGACGAGATCGAGATCGCTGGCGAAATGCATGGCGCGCTGTCGTGGTACTTCGCCGCGGCCCTCTCGGGCAGCGCCGATGCCGACGGGGACGGAACGATCACGCGGCGCGAGCTGTCGACCTTTCTCGACACCCGAGTGTTTGCCCGGATGAACCAGAGCCAGCAGCCGCGCGTGCTCCCGCGCGGGGACGGACGCCCGGTGCTGGCCGCGCTCTCGGGGGCATCTGCGCGCCCGGTGCGGCCGCAGACGACCTTCGATCTGCCGGTGACCGTGCTCGGGGCCGATCCGCCGGGCCTGCCCGACACCGGCATCCGGCGGGTTTCGCTGGGCGCGGTCCTCAGCTTCGAGGAGGAGCGCCCAGGCCGCTGGATCGTGCGCAACCAGACCGGGGACCGGATCACCGTCCTCGATGCCACCGGCAATCCGGAGGCACGTGCGGCCGCCTTGCCCGATACCGCCGCGCCCTTCTTTGCCCGGCAGTCGGCGCTCGATGCGCTGAAAGGCCTGCTGTCGGACACGCTGCCACCGGCCGTTCTGACCGCGCGGCATGGCAACGGTCTCATGCGGATCGGGGAGCGGGTCGCGTTCGACTACACGCTGCCCTCGACGTCGCTGCCCTATCTGACCCTGTTCAACATCGCCTCGAACGGCGCGCTGCAAGCGCTCTATCCCAGCCGCGACGACGGGTTCGTCCGGGCCGATGGCTTCTCGACGGTGTTCGAGGTCACGCCGCCCACCGGGGTGGATCAGTTGTTCGCCGTGGCCTGCCCGGTCCCGCCGCTGGACCTGCGCGATCATCTGAAGCGGAACGACGGACGGACCGTGACGCCCGCCCTCGTCGAAACCATCGTGGGACGCGGCTGCCAGGTCGGCACCGCGGGCCTCTACACCGACAACTGAACCGAACCGCCCGGACGGCGCCGGTCCGGAAAAGTGTTTCTGCCAAGGAGTTGCGCATGTCCCTTCCACGCCTCGTCCTCGCCGGTCTGCTTGCGTGCCTTCTCTCGGGGCCCGCGCTGGCCGAGAACCGGGTCGCCTTCGTGGTGGGCAACTCGGAGTACGAACATACCTCGCCGCTCCGGAACCCCGCCAACGACGCGCGGGTGATCTCGGAGACCCTGCGCGCCCTCGATTTCACGGTGTCGGATCACTACGACCTGACGCGGGACGAGATGACCCGGGCGCTGTCCGAGTTCCTGCGGACCAACGCCGAGGCCGATGTCACCCTGTTCTACTTCGCCGGTCACGGGATGCAGTTCGAGGGGCGCAACTACCTGATCGGCACGGACGCGCGGTTGCAGTCCGAGTTCGACGTGACCAGCGAGGCGCTCGATCTCGAGCGCGTCACCGCGATGCTCGAACGGCAAAGCCGCGCGGCGCTGGTCTTCGTCGACGCCTGCCGCAACAATCCGCTGGCCGACGATTTCTACCGCACGAATTTCTCGGACACCCGCGCAACGATGAGCCGGGGACTGGCGCCGGTTCAGACCACCTCGGAAGGGTCCATGGTCGTCTTTTCGGCCGCGCCGGGGCAGGTGGCCCAGGACGGCAGCGGCGCCAACTCGCCCTTCGCCGAGGCGCTGGTTCGGCACCTGCCGACCGAGAACGCGGAAGTCCTGTCGCTGATGAAGCGGGTGATCCGGGACGTGAAGGCCGAGACCGGCGATGCGCAGGTTCCGATGGTGACGAACGACCTCGTGACCGAGATCTACCTCAACCTCGGCGCGGGTGGGGCCGGGGCCGCGCTCGCCTTCCAGCAGGAAGAGACCCTGTTTGAAGCGGCGCTGTCGATCGGGACGCAGCGCGGCTGGGACATTTACCTGTCGCGCTATCCGCAGGGCAACTTCCGGGAAATCGCCCTCGCGGAACGCGAACGGCTTCAGGTCGTGCGGCTGGCCGCGGCCTCGGGCGTGGAGGTCGTCGAAGGCCAGCCGGTGGCCGTCACCGCCGATGTGGCCGAGACGCTGGAGCGCTCGCTCGGGCTGTCGCGCGCCGACAACATCAAGGTGCAGGAGGCGCTGAACGCCCGGGGCTATGACGTGGGCAATCCGGACGGGGCCGTCGGGCCGCGCACCCGTCGCGCGCTGTCCCGGTTCCAGACCGCCGTTGGCCTGCAGGCGACCGGGGTGATCACCGAGGCAACGGCCGTCGCGCTCGAGGTGACGCTTGAAGGTTTCGAAAGCGGTGCGGCCATTGTGGCGGCGTCCGCCGATGCCCGACGCTACGATCCCGAACAGCTTGCGATCATCGAGAACGACGACCGCCTGCTCAAGGCCGTGCGCGAGCTCAAGAACTACGAACTCGTCTACGGGTTCCACGACGGGCGGCTCTACGTCGTTCCGCTGGTCTGGGGGATCAATTTCCAGCCTGCCAAGGTCCTTGCCGAGCGTACGGGCGGCTACCTCGCGTCGATCGGGTCCGAGGCCGAGAATCAGTTCATCTTCGATCTCATCCGCCAGGATGATCGTCTGTGGAAACTCAACACGCGTGGCATCCACTCCTTCGGTCCCTGGATCGGGATGTACCAGACCGAAGGCGCAAGGGAGCCCAGAGGTGGCTTCGTCTGGGTGACCGGCGAGCCCGTCACCTACACGAACTTCATGCAGGGCAATCCGAGCAATACGGACAACGAAGAGCACTTCATGGCCTTTGCCCGCTATCACCCGGAAACGGCCGGCGCTGTCGTGCCCGGTCCGACCTGGGATGACCTGGGCAACTACAACCTCCATGCCCTCGTCATCGAGATCGAGTAACCCCGCCCGCCCCGTCAGCGGGTACCGCTCCGCCGCGCTCCCGCTACCAGGGACGGAAGCGCCGCGGCGAAGCCCGCGATAACCAGCCCGCAGAGCGCGAGTTTGGTCCGGGGCTCCATCGTGCCCGCGATCGGCAGGACATGCGCCACGGTGGCCGCCACGACCGCGAAGGTCAGCAGGCCATGCGCCCCGCGCCAGTGGCGCCGCAACCCGGGCCAGCGGGTCCGCAGCAGGGCGAGAATGGCTGTCGCCAGCACGCTCCACAGCGCGATGGCGCCCCAGATCCCGAACGGGGTCGGCGAGCGGAAGAGCAGAACGTCGATCACGTCGGGCGGGCTGGTGATCCAGAGCCCCGCGACATGCAGCAGAACGCAGACCGTCAGCACCTGCCCCACCAGCCGATGACCCCGGCGGGCACGCGGCGGCGTCAGCCCGGGCAGCCATGCCCGGATCAGCAGCGGCTGCACCAGCATCAGGCACAGCGCGACGATCCCCGCGAACCCGGCGGCGATGTAGACCAGGTCGCGCCACGCCAGGAGTGGGCTCAGCGCAGCTGCGCCCAGCGTAAGCGCGACGCCGCCCCCCTCCTGCCGTTGGTGAGCTGAACGGGCCAATCTCCGCGCGCATGGGCGTTGGAGGTTTGGGCTTGGAACGAGACGGCGAAGTGGGCGTCCATTTGGACGGCCCAA
>JAUHZL010000169.1 GCA_030425945.1 Alphaproteobacteria bacterium
GCCCGTGACGCACTGGATCTGGGGCGGCGGGTTCCTCGCCGATGGCGGCATCTTCGGCGAGACCGGCGTGCGCGACTTCGCGGGCGGGATCGTGGTGCATGAAACCGCGGGTCTGGCGGCGCTGGTCCTCGCGGTGATGCTGGGCGCGCGCCGCGAGAAGGCGAAGCCGCCGCACAATCCGGGCATGGTGATGATCGGCGCAGCGATGCTGTGGGTCGGCTGGTTCGGGTTCAACGGCGGCTCGCAGCTGGCGGCCGACGGCGGCGCGGCGATGGCGCTGACCGTCACCCATGTTTCGGCGGCGACCGCGTCGCTGACCTGGGCGCTGTGGGAGCGGATCAAGTTCGGCAAGGCGTCGCTCGTCGGTCTCGTGACCGGGACGATCGCGGGCCTCGCCTCGATCACGCCGGCCTCGGGCTTCGTCGGCCCGGTCGAGGCCCTGATCATCGGCGCGATTGCCGGCATCCTCTGCCAGGAGGCGGTCAACCTCGTGAAGAACAAGCTGCATCTCGATGATACGCTGGACGTTTTCGCCGTTCACGGCGTCGGCGGCATCTTCGGGACGATCATGATCGCGGTCTTCGGCGCGGGCAGTTTCGCCGCCCAACTGGGCAGCCTCGCCATCGTCGGGGTCTACACGGTCGTGGTGACCGTTGTGATCGCGCTGGCGGTGAAGCTTGTGACGCCGCTGCGCGTCGATGCCGAGACCGAGGTCAACGGGCTCGACCTGTCGGCCCATGGCGAGCGGGCCTACGACCTGACGTCCTGAGGCGCGCGCCAATCTTGCACAGGGCATCCGGGGTTGCCGACGCGCCCCGGGTGCCCGCCGCCCGCCCGGTCAGCCGCCGTGCAAGGACCGGGCGCGCTCTTCGAAGGCCCGCACGATCCGCTGCATGGCCTCGGTGAAGAACAGTCCCGCTGCGCCCTGCAACACCCTGTTCTTGAACTCGAAATCCACGCTGAAGTCGACCTCGCAGCCGCCCTCGGGATGGTCGCGGAAAACCCAGGTCGAGTGCATGTGTTTGAACGGCCCGTCGAGATAATCGGTCTCGATCTTCAGGGCCTCGTCCCACAGCCGCACGCGACTGCCGAAGCGCTCACGAAAAACCTTGAACGACACCACCAGGTCCGCCGCCATCTCGCGCCCGCCGGGCACCGGGGTGATCGAGCGGATGCGCGCCGCCGCCGTCCAGGGCAGGAATTCCGGGTAGCGGGCGACATCGGAGACGAGATCGTACATCTCCTGCGCGCCATAGGGCATCCGGCGGGTTTCAGCGTGCTGCGTCATGACATCTGTTGCGGCTCGTTCAGGTTTCGGGCCATGTCGGCTGAAACGAACCGAGATTCAAGGGGGCGTCATGGCGCAACCAGCCTATGTCATCGACCAGCTGATCTCCGCGAAGGCCATCGCCGCGCGGATCGAGGCGCTGGCGGCCGACATCGAAACCGCCTTCGCGGGCACCGACAAGCTGATCGTGGTCGGCCTGCTGCGCGGCAGCTTCGTCTTCATCGCGGACCTCGTGCGCGAGCTCGATCTGCCGGTCGAAGTCGATTTTCTGGAAGCCTCGTCCTATGGAGACGGCACGGAAAGCACGCGCGAGGTTCGGATCATGAAAGACCTGCGCGGCAAGATCGAGGGCCGCGACGTGCTGGTCGTCGAGGATATCGTCGACACCGGGCACACGCTGACCCACGTGATCGGCCTGTTGCGCTCGCGCCAGCCGCGGCGGCTGGAAACCATCGCGCTGCTCGACAAGCCGTCGCGCCGCGAGGTCGATATCAAGGCGACCTGGACCGGATTCGAGATCCCCGACGCCTTTGTCGTGGGCTACGGCATCGACTACGCCCAGCGGAACCGGAACCTGCCCTATATCGGGACCGTCCGATTCCTCGACGCGGGCTAGCGGCTGCGGGCCTTGCGCAGCGCGCGCAGCTGGTCCCTGTCGGCACTCGGCGGCGGCGCGGATTTCTCGCGGGCTTCGCCCTCGGTCAGCGCCATCGCGAGGCTGACGAGGATCGCACCCGTCACGCTCAGGCCCGCGACAGCCTTGATCGCCAAGGGCACGATTTCATTGAGCTTTGCCGAGAAGCGCCAGAGCTCGGCGGCCAGCACGGCCTCGACCGCGAAGTAGAGCACGCCCGACAGCACGACCATCAGGACGGCCTTCACAAGGCCCCCGGCGACCGATTTCGGAAAACGCAGCGGACTGGGGGTCAGGAACGGCACCGCCAGCATCACACCCAGCACCCCGAGCGCCAGCGCGATCTGCGGTGTCGGTGCCGACAGTCCGAAGGGCGCGAGCATCGGTGCCGCGTCCACCATCCCGCGCCGCATCAGCTCGGCGATGGCGAGGAACCCGGCCCCGTAGAGGCGCAGAAGAAGCCAGCTCGACAGCTTGTAGCTGCGGATGAGATTGCCGCCGGGATCGGACCGGCGGCGCACTCCGTAAGGCAGGCTGCTCACCGGCCGATCCTCACGCCGCCTGGGCGTCCGCGAGGTCCATCGCATCCATCTCGGGACGGACGGTGAGGCAGGTGCGGCCAAGCGCCATGCAGAAGAGGCCGATCAGGGCCGTGGCGCCGGAGAAGTCGAGCGGAATGGCCGGGTGGTTCACGGTGGCGACAGCCAGCGCAAGGGTGCCGAGGCCGAGGCCGACGGCAAAACCGCCGGCAAAGCGGCGCAGGCGCAGCGCAAGGCCGCCGGAGTGGGGGGGGGTGTCCATGATGAAGGGTCTCCTCTGCTCGTCGTTAGGACAGCAGCCAAGAGACCTGCGCAAAGCGGCGAGAATAGGACCTCAACGGACCCGTTTGACGGTCAGGCCCGCCCGAGTTTCGCCATCCTCGCGGCGCGGAGCCGCTCGAAATCGTCGCCCGCATGGTAGGACGAGCGCGTCAGCGGCGTGGCAGAAACCATCAGGAACCCCTTGCCATAGGCCGCTTTTTCGTACCCGGCGAACTCGTCCGGGGTCACGAAACGGTCGACGCGGTGGTGCTTCGGCGTCGGCTGCAGATACTGCCCGATGGTCAGGAAATCGACGTTGGCCGAGCGCATGTCGTCCATCACCTGAAGCACCGACTGCCGGTCCTCGCCCAGCCCGACCATGATGCCGGACTTGGTGAACATGCCGGGATCGATCTCTTTCACCCGTTGCAGCAGGCGAAGCGAATGGAAGTACCGCGCCCCGGGACGCACCGTGGGATAGAGCCCCGGCACCGTTTCCAGGTTGTGGTTGAAGACATCGGGCCCGGCCTTGACCACGGTCTCCAGCACCTCGGGCGCGCATTTCAGGAAGTCGGGCGTCAGGATCTCGATCGTGGTGTCGGGCGACTGGCGCCGCACGGCGCGGATCGTCATCGCGAAATGCTCCGCCCCGCCATCCTCGACGTCGTCGCGGTCGACGGATGTGATCACAACGTGCTTCAGGCCCAGCTTCTTGACCGCGTCCGCCACGCGCCCGGGCTCGAACGCGTCGAGCGCCTGCGGCTTGCCGGTCGCGACGTTGCAGAAGGTGCAGCCCCGGGTGCAGATCTCGCCCATGATCATCATGGTCGCGTGGCCCTGGCTCCAGCATTCGCCGACGTTGGGGCACCCGGCCTCCTCGCACACGGTGACGAGCTTGTGCTCGCGCATGATCTTGTGCGTGTCGCGGTAACCTTGGCTGACGGGCGCCTTGACCCGGATCCAGTCGGGCTTCTTCGGCTGCGCCTGATCAGGACGATGGGCCTTTTCGGGGTGCCGCTGGTCGGGAATGGTCAGGTCGCGCATGGGTCCTCCGGACGGTTGAGGCGAGTATAATCACCGCCCGGAGGAATGTGTAGGGCCGCCAGCGGGCATCGGGATTGCAGCGACACCATGACCGGCGCTCTCCGGCTTGTCGTGAACCGATGTGCAGGATTGGCAAGCGGGCGACTTGCGCCAAGGGGTTGTCCGGGTCCGACATGGAACCCGGGGCGGCGGCGCAGAGCGGTGCCGCCGCCCCTGACCGCCCGGCACGACCACCACGACGCGCCGGACGGATCTGCGGTCAGGCCGGGCCGCCGTCCGCCCGGGCGTAGTGCCGGGCAAGCCGTTGCAGCGCGATCCGGAGCACGATCTTTCCCGACCGGGCGGACCAGCCCATGCGCTTTTCGCAGCTCTCGAGGCCTTCGAGATGGCAGCAGCAGCGCAGCGCCACATCGGCGAGACCGGGTCCGAGGTCGTCGAGCGCCGCCCGCACCCGGGCCCGCGCGGCCGACGGCCCGTCGAGCGGACCGCGCGGCTGCGCCCCCTGCCCCCGTGTTCCGGCCGTCAGGAAGTTTTCCCAGTTCTGCGAGACCCTTGCGCCCATCTGTGCAAGTTCGAAGTCCTCGCGCAGCCGCTCGCCCGCGCGCACCTGCGCCAGGGTCAGGAAGAGTTTCCCATCCTTGTCCCGCCGCCGCGCCAGCAGCCCCAGCGGCGATTCCGCCAGGTTCAGGCGCGGGCCCGCGTCCGCCGCCGGGGCGTCGTCTGTGTCGAACACGCGGTGCTGATCGGCGAACAGGCTGTCCCAGTCCGGGACCGGGGACTGCTGGCTGCGATGCTCGGAAATCAGCCGCTTGAGGGCCGATCGTCCCACGTCCGTAATCCCGAATTGCAGCACACGGCCCCGGGACAGCAGCGAAATCCATTCGCGCGTGTAAAAGGCCATCGCGATGTCGCGCTCGACCACGGCGGTGCGGGTCGGCTGCGCCCCGGTCAGGCGCATCACGGCGGCTGTTTCCAGACTGTCAACGACGACGAGACGCGCCTCCGGTTCGCACAGGCGGCGCAGCACGCGGCGGGCCGCGGTGGCGATGGCGGCCTCGTCCGGAACGGCCAGATGGCGGGGATGATGCGACATGACCCGTAGCTCCTTGCTTTGGTGGAACAAGTGTTTCGGGCCTGGCAGGGGCCACGGACTTGTCCCGCTTCAACATTCCAGGCCCCCGTCGGTCGCGCCCGGCAGCAGGGTCCTGATCCAGAACGGGCTACGGCCCGCTTGCCTTGCGATCCGGGAAAGCAGCGCCGCCCGCGGGCTGTCCATCAGCGCCCGGCGCGCGCGGCAGGACATCCAGGTCGGCCAACCGTTTCCTGAGAGTGCCGGACCGGCTAAACCCTGCGCCATACTTTCCTCGGACCCACTACAACTACAGGTTGATATCCACAGGAAAGAGGTTAACGAGTCCTTAAGTCAAGGGCATTGTTTCCGGCTCGAGAGCTCTGGTTCAGACGGGCTGATCAGATCAGGGAGATCGACACTGACAGGGATCCGCGTATCAGATACCTAAGATAAGTCCTTGAATAATATTATTAAGTCAGAAACCCAGTGAGACTCCAGAGCCTCGGATGCCACGCCCCACGCGCTGGCCTTCCGGGCAGGATCAGCCCGGTCCGCACCACCTGTCCAAAAAGACAGGTCCATCGGAAACAATCCAACCAACCGCGCCGGAAGGCAAAAAGAACGGCGCGGAGGCCCGTGCCCGCGCGCCGTGATCTTTCGCCGGATCGAGTCGCCTCAGCTGAAGGCGTCGGGCATCGAGGCCTTTCTCTCGAGGACATAGGTGCGCAGGCGGCCCTCGATCTCGGGGTCCAGCATCGGCTGCTGGTAATCCGCGAGCAGCTTCTTCACGCGTGCGGTGGCCAGCGTGGCGGTGTCGCGGGCGCCGTCCTCGTCCCAGGTCTCGAACGGCTTGTAGTCCAGCACCTCGGTCCGCCAGAACGCGTCCTTGAAATGCGCCTGCGTGTGGGCGCAGCCGAGGAAGTGCCCGCCCGGGCCCACCTCGCGGATCGCGCCCATCGCCTGCGCCTCCTCCGAGACCGACACGCCACGCGCGAGATGGTGCAGCGTCCCCAGTTGGTCCGCGTCCATCACGAACTTCTCGAAGCTCGCCACCAGGCCGCCTTCCAGCCACCCGCAGGCGTGCAGCATGAAGTTGACCCCGGCCAGCAGCGCCGCGTTCAGCGAGTTGGCGCTTTCGTAGCCCGCCTGCGCGTCCGGCAGCTTCGATCCGCAGAACCCGCCGCCCGAGCGGTACGGCAGCCCCATCCGGCGGGCCAGTTGCCCGGCCCCCAGCGTGATCTGCGCGGCCTCGGGCGTGCCGAAGGTCGGTGCACCGCTGTTCATGTCGATAGACGTCACGAACGTGCCGAAGATGATGGGCGAACCGGCCCGGATAAGTTGAGAATAGGCAACGCCGGCCATGACCTCGGCGAGCACCTGCGTCAGCGTCCCGGCGACCGAGACCGGCGCCATCGCCCCGCCGACGATGAACGGCGACAGGATCGAGGCCTGGTTCGCGGCGGCATAGACCTCGAGCGCACCCATCATCGTTGCGTCGAAGGTCAGCGGCGAGTTCACGTTGATCAACGAGGTCATCACGGTGTTCTCCGCGACGAACTCCTTGCCGAACAGGATCTCGCACATCTCGACCGAATCACGGGCGCGGCTCGGCTCGGTCACCGACCCCATGAAGGGTTTGTCCGACAGCGTCATGTGCGCCAGAAGCATGTCGAGGTGTCGCTTGTTCACCGGAACATCGGTCGGCTCGCAGACGGTCCCGCCCGAATGGTGCAGCCACTTCGACATGTAGGCCAGTTTCACGAACTTCTCGAAGTCGGCCATGGTGGCATAGCGGCGCCCTTCCAGCCCGTCCCGCACGAAGGGCGGTCCGTAAACCGGTGCAAGAACAAGGTTCTTGCCGCCGATGACCACATCCTTGCTGCGATTGCGGGCGACCTGGGTGAACTCCGAGGG
>JAUHZL010000170.1 GCA_030425945.1 Alphaproteobacteria bacterium
CCGCGTTTCCTTCGAGTTCTTCCCGCCCAAGTCGCTGTCGGCCTCGTTCCGGCTGTGGGACACGGTGCGGGTGCTGGCGCCGCTGGCCCCCGAGTTCGTGAGCGTCACCTACGGCGCGGGCGGCACCACGCGGCAGTTGACCCACGAGGCGGTCACCACCATCGGGCGCGAGTTCGGGCTGCGCGTCGCGGCGCACCTGACCTGTGTCGAGGCCACGCGGTCCGAGACGCTTGAGATCGCCGAGACCTATGCCGCGGCGGGCGTGACCGACATCGTGGCGCTGCGCGGCGATCCGCCCGCGGGGGCCAAGGGCTTCGTCCCGCATGCCGACGGCTTCGGCAGCTCGGTCGAGCTGATCGAGGCGCTGGCACGGACCGGCAAGTTCACCCTGCGCGTGGGCGCCTACCCGGACCGCCACCCGGAAGCGCCGACCGCGGTCGCGGACGTCGATTACCTGAAGCGCAAGATCGACGCGGGCGCGTCGGCGGCGATCACCCAGTTCTTCTTCGAGGCGGACACCTTCTTCCGGTTCCGCGATCTCTGCGCCAAGGCCGGGATCACCGCGCCGATCATCCCCGGCATCCTGCCGATCGAGAACTGGACCAAGGCGCGCAATTTCGCGGCGCGCTGCGGCACCGCGATCCCGGGCTGGATGGACGACGCCTATGACAAGGCGATCCGCGACGGGCGCGAGACGCTGCTGTCGACGGCGCTGGCGACGGAACTGTGCACGACGCTGATCGAGGGCGGCGTCGAGGACCTGCATTTCTACACGCTGAACACGCCGGAACTGACCCGCGACATCTGCGCGGCGCTCGGCGTGGCGCCCCGGCAATCGCTGGCACGGGTCGCCTGACCCCGGTCAGGACGCGGGACGGCGGAAGCGC
Source organism: Alphaproteobacteria bacterium (assembly GCA_030425945.1). Taxonomy (GTDB): domain Bacteria; phylum Pseudomonadota; class Alphaproteobacteria; order Rhodobacterales; family Rhodobacteraceae; genus Dinoroseobacter. The sequence goes on from JAUHZL010000170.1 coordinate 888, forward strand.
GGCAGGGCGAGGGTCCAGCCGCGCTTCATGCGTTTGCGGGCGGCGACGGCGGGATGGACGCGTTCGGACGGGTCGTTGCCGATGGCGCGGGCGTGGCGCGCGAGGAAGAGCTTGCCGAACCCCGCGTTCATGCCGACCGAGGGTGCCAGCGGGTCGGCGGGGAAGCGGGCGCGCCAGTCCTTCGGCAGCGGCAGGCCCTCGGCCTCGGCCCGGTCGAGCATCCAGGTCAGCGTCAGGTTCGACAGGCCGCGCGCCGCCTCGACCCCGCCCAGTTGCCCGCCGATGTCGCCGTGGGTGCCGGGGAACCAGACTTGCTCGACCCGGGCGCGGTCGGCCTCGGTCGTGGTCCAGGGCACCGGGGTGAAGGCGACGCGGCGCTCGTCATGGGCCAGCGCATGCACCCCGACGCGGACGTTGGGGCCGATATTGGCGGAGTGGAACTCGGAGGCCTGCGGGACGAGCCGCCAGAGGATCGGCCAGCGCAGCCCGAGTGCCTCGACCGTGTCCCAGACCCCGATCATCTCGATCGGCACGCTGCCGGGCGGCCAGCAGTAGCGGCGGGCGAAGAGCGCGGCGAAGCGCGAGGCCCGGCGTTCGCGGTAGTAGCGGTAGAGATGCTCGGTGTTGCGGCGGCTGGCGTGTTCGGGGCGCAGGAGGCCGTTGCGCGCGATGACGCCCGCGAGGCTGCGCACCGCGAAGGCGCCGCGCGAGTAGCCGAAGAGGAAGATGCGGTCGCCCGGACGCCAGCCCTGCGCGAGGAAGCGGTAGGCGCGGCGGATCTGGCGGTTGAGACCGATGCCCGCGATGACCTCCAGCGCCTTCCGCCAGCCGCGCCACTGGATGCCGGGTTCGTACCAGACCTCGAGATCGGGGCGCGCACCTTCGCCGAGCAGGCCGAAGAGAAGGCCGGCGTTGGTCTCCTCCCCCGGGGCGAGCGAACTCATCGTCCCGTCGAGAATGACCACGAATGTGCGCGGCGAGCGCGCGCCGGTTCCCATCGGCAGCTCCCCTTCCATGTTTCAAGATAGGCGCTGATCCGGCCCATCCCAATCCTTTGTTCACCTGAAAAGCACGCGCCTGCGGCCTTAAGATGGCGTAAACCCTGCGGGCGGCGCTTTCCCTTTGCCGCGCGCTTGGGTAGATCGGCCCGGACGCAAGGACAAAAAGACCGGGACACCGCGATGCCGATGGAAAAGACCTTCAACGCCGCCGAGGCCGAGGCGCGCATTTCCGCCGCGTGGCAGGAGAGCAAGGCCTTTGCCGCGGGCGCGAACGCCAGCCGCGACGAAAGCTTCTGCATCATGATCCCGCCGCCGAACGTGACCGGCGCGCTGCACGTGGGCCATGCCTTCAACAACACGCTTCAGGACATCCTGATCCGCTGGCACCGGATGCGCGGGTTCAAGACCCTCTGGCAGCCCGGGCAGGACCACGCGGGCATCGCCACCCAGCTTCAGGTCGAGAAGATGCTGGCGGCGCAGGGCACTGCCGGCCGCCGCGAGCTGGGCCGCGAGGCGTTCCTGGAGAAGGTCTGGGAGTGGAAGGGCCAGTACGGCGGCACCATCGTCGAGCAGTTGAAGCGTCTGGGATGCTCCTGCGACTGGGACCGCAACGCCTTTACCATGGCGGGCGCGCCGGGCGACCCGCGCACCGGGCACGAGAACTCGCCCAACTTCCACGATGCCGTCATCAAGGTCTTCGTGGACATGTACGAGAAGGGCTACATCTACCGCGGCAAGCGCCTGACCAACTGGGACCCGCATTTCGAGACGGCGATTTCCGACCTGGAGGTCGAGAACATCGAGGTTGCGGGCCACATGTGGCACTTCAAGTACCCGCTGGCCGGGGGGGCGACCTACGAATACGTCGAGAAGGACGAGGACGGGAACGTGGTTCTGCGCGAGACGCGGGACTACATCTCGATCGCCACGACGCGGCCCGAAACGATGCTGGGCGACGGCGCGGTGGCGGTGCATCCCTCGGACGCGCGCTATGCGCCCATCGTCGGGATGCTCTGCGAAATCCCGGTCGGGCCGAAGGAGCATCGCCGCCTGATCCCGATCATCACCGACGAGTACCCGGACCCGAACTTCGGCTCGGGCGCGGTGAAGATCACCGGTGCGCATGACTTCAACGACTATGGCGTCGCCAAGCGCGGCGGCATCCCCTGCTATCGCCTGATGGACACCCGCGCGCACATGCGGGCCGACGGCGCGCCCTATGCCGAGGCCGCCGCGATCGCGCAGGAGGTGGCGCAGGGCAAGCGGGTGCTGACCGAAGCCGAGGTCGATTCGCTGAACCTTGTCCCCGATCACCTGCGGGGCCTCGACCGGTTCGAGGCGCGCAAGCGCGTGGTCGAGGAGATCACCGCCGAAGGCCTCGCCGTGATGACGCGCGCCGACGATCCGCGCCTCGGTAGGGTGGGTGGTTCCTCCTCGACCGAGGAGGGTTCACCCACCGAACCCACCGAAGTCCCGCTGGTCGAGGCCAAGCCGATCATGCAGCCCTTTGGCGACCGCTCGAAGGTCGTGATCGAGCCGATGTTGACCGACCAGTGGTTCGTCGATGCCGAGAAGATCGTCGGCCCGGCGCTGGAGGCGGTGCGCGACGGCACGGTGAAGATCATGCCGGAGTCGGGCGAGAAGACCTATTACCACTGGCTGGAGAACATCGAGCCGTGGTGCATCTCGCGCCAGCTCTGGTGGGGGCACCAGATCCCGGTGTGGTATGGGCCGGATGGTACGATCTTCTGCGCCGAGAACTATGAGCTAGCGCTTGAAAAGGCAGAAGATTTCTATCGTCAACTGAATGAGGAAGGCGCGCTTGCCGACGCGCTCGGCGCAACGAGTCTTCAAGGGAATCCAATTTTTGATGGCGTATCTGTCTTCACTCTTGAGGACAGTGTTGGGTTCAAAGTTGATGGCGCTGGCCGTCGTATTCCTCGTCCCTCAAGCAATGAGGGATGGAGCGTCGGCCGGGACGAAGACTTTCTCCATGTTGAGATCATCCTTTCCCGCGACCCCGACGTGCTGGACACCTGGTTCTCGTCCGGCCTCTGGCCCATTGGCACCCTTGGCTGGCCGGAGGAGACCGAGGAGTACAAGACCTACTTCCCGACCGATGTCCTGATCACCGGCTTCGACATCCTGTTCTTCTGGGTGGCGCGGATGATGATGATGCAGCTGGCGGTGACCGGCAAGATCCCGTTCCACACCGTCTACCTGCACCAGCTCGTCCGCGACGAGAAGGGCCGGAAGATGTCCAAGACCACCGGCAACGTGATCGACCCGCTGCAGATCGTCGACGAGTACGGCGCCGATGCGCTGCGCTTTACCAATGCGGCCATGGCCTCGATCGGGGGCGTGCTGAAGCTGTCGGAAGAGCGGATCGCGGGCTATCGCAACTTCGGCACCAAGCTGTGGAACGCCGCGCGCTTCGCCGAGATGAACGAGGCCGTCGCGGGCGCGGTGGGCGACGCGATCTGGGCCCCCGGCAAGCCGATGCCCGAGGCCGCCGTCAACCGCTGGATCATCGGCGAGACCGCCCGCACCCGCGCCGCGGTGGACGAGGCGCTGGCGGCCTACCGATTCAACGACGCGGCCGGCACGCTCTACGGTTTCGTCTGGGGCATGGTCTGCGACTGGTACGTGGAACTGTCGAAGCCGCTCTTGATGGACGGCAGCGACGCGGAGAAGGCCGAGACCCGCGCCGTGATGGCCTGGGTGATCGACCAGTGCCTGCTGCTGCTGCACCCGTTCATGCCCTTCATCACCGAAGAGCTGTGGGGCACGCTGGGCGCGCGGCCGAAGATGCTGGTGCACGGCGACTGGCCGGACTACGCGCCGGGCGACCTGGTCGATGCCGAGGCGAGCGCCGAGATGGGCTGGGTGATCGGGCTGATCGAGGCGGTCCGCTCGGCCCGCGGCGAGATGCGCGTGCCGGTCGGGCTGAAGGTGCCGCTGGTCGAGGTGGACCTGAGCGACTTCGGGCGGACCTGCTGGGACCGCAACGCGGCGCTGATCCAGCGGCTGGCGCGGATCGACAGCCTGAGCAAGGCCGACGCGATGCCGAAGGGCGCGGTGACCATCGCCGTCGAGGGCGCGACGCTGGGCCTGCCGCTGGAGGGCATCATCGACATCGACGCCGAGAAGGCGCGGCTGGAAAAGGCGCTGGAGAAGCTCGGCAAGGAACTGGGCGGTCTGCGCGGGCGCCTTGGCAACCCGAAGTTCGTCGAGAGCGCGCCCGAGGAGATCGTCGAGGAGACCCGCGCCCAGCTGGCCGCGAAGGAAGAGGAAGCGGGCCGCCTCGAGGCCGCCCGCGCCCGCCTGGCGGAACTGGGCTGAGACCGGAGCGGTCCCGCCGGTCGCGGCGGGGCCGGCTCAGGGCCGCGCGGCGAGGTCGTAGCGGTAGAAGTGCATCCAGTCCCGGACCTCGGGCGAGATCGCGATGCTCTTGCTGTCGGCCGAGGGCGCGACCTCGGCAAAGCCGAGCTGGTCATAGAGCGAGGGCAGTTCCGGGTTCACCTTGAAGGTATCCGCGATCGGCCAGCGCAGGCCCATGGCGCGCGCCTCGGCGATGCGGGCCCGCACCAGCGCGCGGCCCAGCCCGGTGCGCCGGGCCTCGGGGCGCACGTAGAGGTGCTTCATCTCGCCGGTGTCCTCCGACACCCGCCGCAGCGCCCCGGTGCCAATGGGCCGCCCGGTGGCATCGCGCACCAGAAGATAGCTGCCGTTGGGCGGCAGGACCCCGTCGAGACCGGCGAAGAACCCGGCGACATGTGGCCGCCAGTCGAAATCCGCCCCCCCGGCGCCGGTGACCCGGCCGTGCATCATCTGCGCATACTCGACCAGCAGCGTCTCGGCCTCGGCCCGCGGAAAGGCCGCCGGGTCGTCGATGCGGTCGATGAGGAAGCCCGGGTCCGCCCCGAACTCCCAGGCGGCGCGGCGGGTGACGCCGGGCGGCACGGCGGGCGCGCCGGGCAGGGGCGTGGCGGTGGTCGCGGAGGGCGTGCAGGCGCTGCGGGCGCAGGGCGCGGTGCGGCCGCTGCGGATCATCGCGCGGCCGTTCCTCGTGGACCGGGTCATCATGCCGAACCTCGCGCAGTTCTGGAAACGGCATCCGGGCACCGAGATCTCGATCCTGCCGCAACGCGAGATCGGCGGGCTGGCACCGGGCAGTTTCGACCTGGCGATTCCCTCGGCCAACGCCGGGAGGGTGCCGGAGGTGCCCGGCTGCACCAGCCGGGTCATCGCAACGGTGCCCGCGCTGGCGATTGCCGCGCCCGACCTCGTGGCGCGCGAAGGCACCGACCTGACGCGCCTGCCGTGGCTGTGGCACGAGGAGGACATGCACGTGAAGCTGGACCTGATGGCCGAGGCGGGGCTGCCGGTGGCCGCGTTGCGGCAGGTGCGGATCGGCAGTCCCAACCTGCAGGCCGAGGCGGCGCGGCAGGGCCTCGGCGTGGGGCTGTTCAACGCCCGGATCGTCCAGACCGAGATCGACGCCGGCGAGGTGGTCGCGCTGCCGCTGCCGAAGACCCCGAACGTGGTCTATCACGCGGTGATGCCGGCCGGGCCGCGCCACCCGCTGGCCGAGCCCTTCGTCGCGTGGCTGTCGGCGCTGATCTGACGCGCGCCCGATGGACAGACCCGCGCCGCGTGGCGTATTCCGGCGCTCATGGACAAAGCACCGCGCCTGACGCCCCTTGCCGCCGCCCTGCCCTCGACCGTGCCCTTCGTGGGACCGGAAACGCAGGAGCGCGCCTCGGGGCGGGTGTTCACCGCCCGGCTGGGCGCCAACGAGAGCGTCT
>JAUHZL010000171.1 GCA_030425945.1 Alphaproteobacteria bacterium
GCTGGTGCCGCTCTCGGTGGTGGCGGTGTAGCGGAAGTACGGGCTGACCGCGCCGGAGGCCAGCGTGCCCCCGGCCGCGTCGGTCAGCGTGCCGGTCTGCGTCGCGTCGAAACCCAGGTAGCCGTCGAAGCGGTCGTCATCGTCCTCGACCACGAGGCGGGCGAGGTTGTCGGCGGCGAAGGCATCCGCGTCGAAGCGCGTGTAGCCATCGGCGCCGGTGGTCCAGCGCGGCGCGATGAAGAGAAAGGTATCGAGGCGACTCATGCGCGCGAGCCTGCGCGCGCGGGATGGCGGGAGTCCTGCACGGAGATGGTGATTTCATGGCACGGACCATGTCCCCGCGCCGCGAAGGGCTGGACGGGCTTGCGGCGGCGCGGCAAGAGGGGACATGGCCCGCCAGTTGCCCTATGCCACGCTCCGCGAGATCTTCCTGCGTTTCCAGGCCGCCGAGGCCGCGCCGAAGGGAGAGCTCGAGCACGTCAACGCCTACACGCTGGTCGTGGCGGTGGCGCTGTCGGCGCAGGCCACGGACGCCGGGGTGAACAAGGCCACGCGCGGGCTGTTCGCGGTGGCCGACACGCCTGAGAAGATGCTGGCGCTCGGCGAAGAGGGCGTGATCGAGCACATCAAGACGATCGGCCTGTTCCGCAACAAGGCGAAGAACGTCATCAAGCTCAGCCGCATCCTCGTCGACGAGTACGGCGGGCAGGTGCCCTCGTCGCGCGCCGCGCTGCAATCGCTGCCGGGCGTCGGGCGCAAGACCGCCAACGTGGTGCTGAACATGTGGTTCGGCCACCCGGCGCAGGCCGTCGACACCCATATCTTCCGCGTCGGCAACCGCACGGGCATCTGCCCCGGCAAGGACGTCGACGCCGTGGAACGCGCGATCGAGGACCATGTCCCGGTCGAGTTCCAGACCCACGCCCATCACTGGCTGATCCTGCACGGCCGCTACACCTGCGTCGCGCGCAAGCCCAAATGCGGGGCCTGCCTGATCCGCGACCTTTGCTCCTTCGAGGAAAAGACCCAATGACCAAACGCTTCGACGTCGTCGGCATCGGCAATGCCATGGTGGACATCCTCGCGCGCTGCGACGACGCCTTCCTCGCCGAGGCGGGCATCGAGAAGGGCATCATGCAGCTGATCGACATGCCCCGCGCGGTGGACCTCTATGGCCGGATCGGTCCCGCGCGCGAGGTGTCGGGCGGCTCGGCGGCCAACACCATCGCGGTGATCGCGGCGCTGGGCGGGCAGACCGCCTATGTCGGCAAGGTCAAGGACGACCAGTTGGGCAAGATCTTCGCCCATGACCTGCGCGCGCAGGGTGCGGTCTACGAGACCGCGCTGGCCCCGAAGGACCACAACGACGAGACCGGGCGCTGCATCGTGCTGGTCACGCCGGACGGCGAGCGGTCGATGAACACGTATCTCGGGGTGACCGAGTTCCTGACGCCCGACGACATCGACGAGGCGCAGATGGCCGAGGCCGCGTGGATCTACCTCGAAGGCTACCGCTTCGACGGGCCGGACAGCCACGCCGCCTTCGCCAAGGCCATCGCCGCGACCCGCGCGGCGGGCGGCAAGGTCTCGCTGACCCTCAGCGACCCGTTCTGCATCTCGCGCCACCGCGACGCGTTCCGCGCGATGATCCGTGACGGCGTGGACCTGCTGTTCTGCAACCGGTCCGAAGCACTGGCGATGGTCGAGACCGAGGACTTCGCCGCCGCCCGCGCCGAACTGGCGGCGGAGGTCGATATCCTCGCCGTTACTGACAGCGAGAACGGCTGCTACGTCCACCAGGGCGACCAGTGGTGGCACGTGCCCGCCGACCCGGTCGAGATCGTCGATGCGACCGGGGCCGGGGACGCCTTCGCGGGGGCCTTCCTGTGGGGGATCACCCACGGCGCCGACCTGCCGACCGCCGCGCGGATGGCGAACGTGGTGGCCGGCTCGGTGATCCAGCACATCGGTCCGCGTCCCGAGGCCGACCTGACCGCGCTGTTCCGGGCCGAGGGTCTGATCTGACGGCCTCGCCCGCGCAAGGGTGATGCGCCTGTCATGCGAATCGCGGATCGTTGGGCCAGCAACCGCTTGCCCGAGGGATCCGTCATGCCTGCCGCCGTCACCGTCTCGCTGTCCCGCCGACTTGTCCTGACCGGGGCCGCCGCCGCGGCCCTCGCCGCGACGCTGCCCGCCCGCGCCGCGCCGCCCGCGGGCGAGGCGCTGCTGCTGACGCTGGCCGACCTGCATTCGCCCTATGCCCGCCTGCCCGCGATCCTGTCGGCCGTGCGCGCCGTGCGGGCCGAGGCGCAGGGCAGGCCCGCCGCGCTGATCCTGAACGGGGACATCTTCGAGCGCGGCAACGTCGCCGCCCTGCGCTCGGGCGCCGAGGCCGACTGGGCCTTCCTGCGCGCGCTCGCCGCCGAACTGCCGGTCTACGTCAACCTCGGCAACCACGAGACCGCGATCGAGGACGACATGGCCACGACCGTCGCGCGGATCACCGGGGCGGGCGCGCAGCCGCTCGGCAACCTGATCGACCGCCGCACCGGGCGCTTCTTCGCCCCGGTCTCGGACCGGATCGGGCTGGGCGGGTTGTCGCTGGGGCTGCTGGCGCTGGGGACCGACAACCCCTTCGTCTATCGGCAGCCCGCGCGCGACACGCTGGTGCTGCCCGACCCGGTCGGCTTCGCCCGCGACGCCTTTGCCGAGGTCACGGGGGGCACCGACCTTTCCGTGCTGGTCAGCCACGCGGGCGTCAGCGCCGACAAGGCGATCTTCGCCGCGCTCGAGACCCCGATGCTGGCGCTCGGGGCGCATGACCACCTCGACTTCACGCACCGCGCGGGCGGGCTCAGCTATGCCCACGGCGCAAGCTGGGGCAGCAAGCTGGGCGTGATCGGGCTGACGAAAGGCGCGCAGGGCGTGGCGCTCGACATGACGTGGCGCGAGATCGCGCCCGGCGGCGGGGACCCGGCGCTGGCCGACACCATCGCCGCCGTGAAGGCCGCGCACCTGACGGCGGAGGATACCGCGGTGATCGCCGAGCGCCCGGTGGCGCTCGACCTGCCCGCCTCGATCCTCGTCGCGGTCGATGCGGTGCGCGCCGCGACCGGGGCGGACCTCGCGCTGCTGGGCCACACCACCTTCGGCGCGCCGCTTGCCGCCGGGCCGCTGACGCAGTTCGACTTCGACGCCTTCCTGCGCTTCGACGGCACGCTGGCGGTGGCCGAGGTGCCGGGCGACCGCCTCGCCGCGATCCTCGGCCGGGCGAACCAGCACCTGGCAACGGGCCTCGACGCGCGCACCGGCGATTACGTCCATGCCGCCGCCCTCGACATCGTGCCGGGCCGGACCTACCGCCTCGCCACCAATGGCTGGACCGCGCAGAACCAGAAGAGCTACCTCGGCACCGAGGACCTCGCCTTCACCGAGGTGCCGGACCTGCGGCTCAAGGCGGTGGTGCGGGACGCTCTGGCAGCTGGCTGAGGGCCTCGGCCAGCATGTCGTAAACCACCCGGACCCGGCGGCTGGTCCGCACCTCGCGGTGGGCCAGCAGCCACATCGGCACCGGCACGCTGAACCCCGGCACGGCGCGCACGATGTCGGGATCGGCCAGCGCGATCTCGTCCATCATCAGCCCGACCCCCATGCCGCGCCGGACATAGGCCCATTGCACGAGGTGCGCCTCGCTCAGGATGCGGAACTGCCGCGCCTCGACCGGGTAGCCGCGCTCGGTCAGCGCGCGGGCCATGTTGGCGCTGCCCTCGAAGCCGATGAAGTCGGCCCGCGACAGGTCGCCGCCGATCCCGTCGAGGTAATCGCGCCGGGCGAACAGGCCCGCGGGCCGGTCGGGCGTGCGCTTGGCGATCAGGTCGTTCTGGGTCGGCTGCGCGTTGCGGATGGCGATATCGGCCTCGCGCATCTGCAGGTCGCTCTGGGTGCCGGTGGCGATGATCGTGATCTCGATGTCGGGATGCGCCGCGCGCAGCTCCGCGATCACCGGCGGCAGGATATGGGCCGCGACCGCCGAGCCCGCGCTGATCCGGATCGGCCCGTCGAGGCTGTGGCTTTGCCCCGACGCAAGCAGCGCGACCCGCTGCGCCGCCTCGCCCATCGTGCGCACGTGCTCCAGCAGGTCGAGGCCTGCGGGCGTCAGCACCAGCCGCCGCCCGACCCGCTCGAACAGCACGACGCCCAGTTCCTGCTCCAGCGCCTCGACCTGGCGGCCCAGCGTCGGCTGCGCCAGCTTCAGCACCCGTGCGGCGGCGGACAGCGACCCTTCCTCGGCGGTGGCCAGAAAGGCGCGCGCGCGGGTCCAGTCAAAGCGGACGGCATCCCAGTTCATGCGTTTATGCATAAACAAAACGCGGTTTTGGTCAATTCTCGAAAGGTCTCTGCATGGGTATCCCAAGGGCCAGACAGAGACACCGAACCGGAGAGACACCATGCAAGCCGCCACCATCGACCGTTACGGACCCGCCGACGCCCTGATCCTCGCCGAGGTGCCGACCCCCGTGCCGGGACCGGGCGAGATCCTCGTCCGCGTCCATGCCGCCCCCGTGACCACCGCCGACTGGCGGCTGCGCGCGGCGGTCTATCCCAAGGGCCTGCGCCTGATCGGGCGGATGGTCTCGGGCCTGATGAAGCCGCGCCACCGCATCCCCGGCGTCGATTTCGCAGGCACCGTGACCGCCGTTGGCGCGGGCGTGACCCGTTATGCGCCGGGCGACCGGGTGTTCGGCTTCAACGGCCACGGCACCCACGCCGAGTACGTCACCGTCAAGGCCGAGGGCGGGGTCGCCCACATCCCTGACGCGCTCAGCTTCACCGAGGCTGCCGCGCTGCCCTTCGGCGGCGACACCGCGATGTGCTTCCTCGAGCGGTTCGCGGGCCTGAAACCGGGCGAGCGGCTGCTGGTCGCGGGCGCGGCGGGCAATGTCGGGCACCTCGCGGTGCAGGTCGGCAAGGCACTGGGGGCCGAGGTCACCGCGATGGCGCGGCCCGACGCGCACCCGATGCTGCGCGCCCTCGGGGCCGATCACGTCGTCGACTACACCCGCCGTGACGTCGCCCGCATGGGAGAGCGCTGGGACGTGCTCTTCGATCCGATCCACGTCCTGCCCTACCGCCGGATGCGCCGCGCGATGGCCAAGGGCGGTCGGCTGCTCGTCGTCGAGGGCGGCGTGCGCGAGATGCTGCAATCGCTGTGGCCGTGGCGGCGCGGCGGGCGGCGCGTTGTGTTCAACGTCGCGATGGCCTCGCACGAGAGCCTGACCCGCCTCGCCGCGATGGCGGCCGCCGGGCAGATCCGGCCGGTCATCGGGGCGCGCCTGCCGCTCGACCGGATCGCCGATGCCCACCGCATCGTCGAGACCCGCCGCCAGCGCGGCATCACCATGCTGGAGATAGTGCCCGACGCGGCCGAGCACAGCAGCCCAGCGGCCGCCTGAGACCGCCTCCCCCGGCGCGCCGAATCAGTCCGGCGCGTTGGGACCCAGCTTGTGATGGACCTCTTCTAGGTCGATGGCGCGCACCGGGAACTTGTTCGACGGATCGTCGATGTCGTAGCCGAAGACCTCGAAATCCTTGTGGTACATCTCGCGGACGAGGTGCAGCGACAGGTCGTCGAAATAGGCCTCGACCGGGTGCGCGCGTTTCGGGCCGTGGCCCTCGCTCTCGTTGAAGCGGGGGATGTCGTCCAGGAGCACCGGGTTGCGCAGCGGCACGCGGTCCAGCACCACCTGCATCCCCTCGTTGAACCGCTCGGTGAAGAAGATGTGGTCATAGCGCCCGCCGCCGTGGATCAGCGTCGAGACATGGCCCGCCATCGGCGACCAGTGGATGTCCGGGTCCATCGGGCGGCGGAAGCGGATGGTGTCGCGGGCAAACAGCAGGAAGCGCCGGAAGCTGGCGACCTGGTCGAAGTCGAAATCGTCCTCCGGGCTGCCGACCTCGATCCCGTAGGTCCGCGCCAGTTGCGGCACGAGATTGCCCCGGTAGCGCCGCCCGTTGCGCTGGATCCCCGCGATCTTGTCGAAGAAGGCCGACAGGATGCGCGTGTAGGGGTTGCGCACGCAGGTGAAGGTATAGGCCGCCTGACCGGTCACCACGCGCCGGATCGCGGCCTGGCTGTCGTCCTGCCCCCATTTGTGCAGGCCCGCCGTCGAGTCGTGGATGTCCCCGTCGAAGAACCGCCCGTGATCGCCGTAGAACATGATCTGCCCGATGGTCGAGCAGGCGCATTTCGGGACGACGCGATAGACGAGGCTCTCGCTCTCGGTCATCCAGGTGCCGGGGAAGGTCATTCGTCAGCCTCGCACGCGATCCGGGGCCGCTTGCATTGACGGCCCGACTTTGCGAGCAAAAGAGCAAGAAAACCGGCAAGGCGCAACGCGGCGCGGCAACAGTGCCGGGTCCCGCCCCCGGGGAGAGGCCGAGCCGGACGCCCGAGATGACCCGTATCGCCTTCCTCCTGCTCTGTCACAAGGACCCGGACGCGGTCCTCGCGCAGGCGCGGCGGCTGACCGCCTCGGGCGATGCGCTGGTCATCCATTTCGACGCCAACGCGCCGGAGGCCGCGTTCCAGCAGGTCCGGACCGGGGCCGCCGACCTGCCGAACGTGCGTCTCGCGCCGCGCCGGGTGCGCTGCGGCTGGGGCGAGTGGAGCCTCGTCGAGGCCTCGCT
>JAUHZL010000172.1 GCA_030425945.1 Alphaproteobacteria bacterium
CTGACCGAGCGCTGGAACCAGCTCCTGTTCGGGTTCTACCCGTCCGAGGCCTACTGGCGTCCGGTTCTCGCGCTGGTGCTGTTCGGCGTGGCGGTCATGCCGGTCCTGTTCTCCGGCATCCCGCGCGTGTTCTACGCGCTGACCGCCGTCGCGCCCTTCATCTGCTACTGGCTGCTGTGGGGCGGCACGATCTGGGGGCCGATCTTCGTGGCGCTCGGCTTCGTGCTGGGTTGGATCGCCTTCCGCATTGTCAGCAAGGCGGCAGGTTCGCTCGCCGGGACCATCGCGGCGATCCTCGTGCCGGTGCTCTACTGGCTGTTCCTCGATGCCCCGATCACCGGGGCGCTGGGCGCGGCCATGCCGATCGGGCTGGAGTACATCCCCTCGAAGGACTTCGGCGGCTTCATGCTGGCGTTCATCATCGGGATCACCGGCATCATCCTGTCGCTGCCGCTCGGCGTCCTGCTGGCCCTCGGGCGTCAGTCGGACCTGTTCATCATCAACAAGACCTCGGTGATCTTCATCGAGGTGATCCGGGGCGTTCCGCTGATCGTCTGGCTGTTCACCGCCTCGCTGCTGCTGAACTACTTCCTGCCGCCGGGCACCAACTTCGACCTGATGCTGCGGGTCATCATCATGGTGACGCTCTTCGCGGCGGCCTACATGGCCGAGGTGATCCGGGGCGGTCTCGCCGCCCTGCCGAAGGGCCAGTACGAGGGGGCGGACAGTCTCGGCCTCGACTACTGGCAGTCGATGCGGCTGATCATCCTGCCGCAGGCGCTGAAGATCTCCATTCCGGGGATCGTGAACACCTTCATCGGGCTGTTCAAGGACACCACCCTGGTGGTCTTCATCGGCCTGCTCGACCCCATCGGCCTGTCCAACGCGATCCGCGCCACGACCGACTGGAACGGGGTCTACTGGGAACTCTTCATCTTCATCGGGCTGCTCTTCTTCATCTGCTGCTTCAGCATGTCCCGGTATTCGCAATTCCTCGAGCGCAAGCTGCGCACCGACCATCGCTAAGGAGGCCGGACCATGACCGATACGGCAAACGCAACCGCAGAGGCACGGGCCATCGACCGGAGCCAGATGAAGGTCTCGGACGAGGTCGCCATCGAGATCTCGGCGATGAACAAGTGGTACGGCACGTTCCACGTGCTGCGCGACATCAACCTGACCGTGTACCGGGGCGAGCGGATCGTGATCTGCGGACCTTCGGGCTCGGGCAAGTCCACGCTGATCCGCTGCATTAACGCGCTGGAAGAGCACCAGGCGGGGCAGATCACCGTCGATGGCACGCTTCTGTCGAACGACCTGAAGAACATCGACAAGATCCGGTCCGAAGTGGGCATGGTGTTCCAGCACTTCAACCTGTTCCCGCACCTGACCATTCTCGAGAACTGCACGCTGGCCCCGATCTGGGTGCGCAAGACGCCCAAGAAAGAGGCCGAGGAAACGGCGATGTACTTCCTCGAGAAGGTCAAGATCCCCGAGCAGGCCCACAAGTACCCGGGCCAGCTGTCGGGCGGTCAGCAGCAGCGTGTGGCCATCGCGCGCTCGCTGTGCATGCGGCCGCGCATCATGCTCTTCGACGAGCCGACCTCGGCGCTCGACCCCGAGATGATCAAGGAAGTGCTCGACACCATGATCCAGCTCGCGGAAGAGGGCATGACCATGCTCTGCGTGACCCACGAGATGGGCTTCGCCCGCCAGGTGGCGAACCGGGTCATCTTCATGGACCAGGGCCAGATCGTCGAACAGAACGAGCCGGAAGAGTTCTTCCTCAACCCGAAGAGCGACCGGACCAAGCTGTTCCTCAGCCAGATCCTCGGCCACTGAGCGCGGGGCGACAGGATGTCGGAAAGGGGCCTTCGGGCCCCTTTTTCGTCAGCGGGGCCGGTAGCCGCGCTTGAGATGCAGCCGCACGAGATCGGTGAAGAACCCGTAATGCACCTCGGCGGCCTCGGCCGCGTGGCGGTCGGCGGGCGGGGTGCTGCGCAGCCGGTCCATGGCCAGCCCGAGGTCGGCGGGCGGCGTCTCGCCCAGGGCGGCGGCAAGCAGCGCGCGGGTCCGGCTCCGCGCGGCGAGCAGATCGGCGACGTAGCCCCGCGCCTCTGTCACCGTGCCGCGCTCCAGCCGCCGGAGCAGGGCACAGGCATAGTCGCGGCAGGTCGCCGGGCGGTCCTCGTAGCAGCCGCAGGCCTTGTCCGCCCCGAGCTGGCGGCAGGGCTGCCGCATTCGCAGGCTGCCGTCCTCCTTGGTGAAGATCTCGACCCGGTCGCCCAGCCGGTCGCGCTCGGCCTCGGTGACGGGAACCCGGCTGAACACCGACCCGTCGCAACAGAGCGCGCAGGTCAGACACAGGTGCTCGGCCATGGGGGCGTCCTCAGGTCAGGTCATGCGGCGTGACGAAGGCCCGGACCACCCCGGTCCCCGGCGCGGCCTCTGCCCAGTCGGCGCAGGGCAGCTCCAGCACGAGGCAGGCGGCCGTGGGGAACTGGGCGAAGCGCGGATGCTCCGGCGCGGACGCGGCCATCTCGGCGGCCAGCACCCCGATGCCGGGATTGTGGCCGATCACGAGCACGACGTCGCCGTGCCCGTCCGCGATCACCACGTCGAGGATCTGGCGCGGCGTCGCGTCGTAGAGCGCGGGTGTCAGGGTCAGCGGCGCGTCGAGGCCCAGCCCCTCCCACGTCTCGCGGGTCCGCCGCGCGTCCGAGACAAGCGCCCTGTCGGGAACGAGGCCCGCGCCGCGCAGCCATTTCCCGATGGCCTTTGCGCCGCGCTGGCCGCGCTTGTTGAGGGGCCGCGAATGGTCCGGCAGGTCCGGATTGGCCCAGCTGGACTTGGCATGGCGCAACAGGATCAGGGTCTTGGTCATGGGGAGGCCAGGAACGAGGACATGTGAAAGGCCGATTGCGCCGGGTCGCGCCCCGCGGCCGGGCCGAGCGGGCAGGCCCGCCGGACGAGACACCCGCCGTCCCGGCAGTCGCGGCCCGCGTCCGTGCGCAGATGGGCCTTGCAGGCCGGCACGTCATAGGGATGGGCGCCCATCGCCGCCACGGGGCAGGCGGTCAGGCAGGGCTTCGCGCAGGTCTCGCAGGGGCGCGGGCCGGTCGGCGGGCGGGGCAGGGCGTCTTTCAGCGCCAGCGCCCCGCGATAGCTGACCATCAGCCCGTGCCGGTCATGTACCAGCGGTCCCACGGGCGAGGGCCACGCTTGCCCGCTGTCGACCGCCCATCGCAGGAAGGGCCGGTAGGTCGGGCCGCCGAAGGGAAAGACCGCCTTGGCGCCCAGGTCGCAGGCCCAGCGGCCGATCACCCGGCGCGACCAGCGGTCGAGCGGATCGGGCAGGCCGTCCGCGAACTCGGGCTCGCCCGATACCGCCGTCCAGAACCCCGGCGCGGGGCCCAGCAGCACCAGCGTCGCGGTGCCCGGGGGCATGTCCGGGTCGGTGCCGCCGGGCACGAGACCGAGAACCGCCAGGTGGCGTGTGGCGGCGTCGGCCTCGAGTCCCGGCAGGTCGGGCACCGCTCAGGTCTCGCGGATCATCGAGCCCGCGCCGTGATCGGTGAAGAGCTCCAGCAGACAGGCGTTCGGCACGGTGCCGTCGAGGATGACCACCGCCCGCACGCCGCCCTTGAGCGCGGCCAGCGCCGTCTCGGTCTTCGGGATCATGCCGCCCGCGATGATGCCCTTGTCGATCATCTCCAGCACTTGCGCGCGGGTCAGCTGGGTGACGACTTCGCCGCTGTCGTCCTTCACGCCTTTCACGTCGGTCAGCAGTAGCAGCCGGTCCGCCTTCAGCGCGGCGGCAATCGCCCCGGCGGCGGTGTCGCCGTTGACGTTGAAGGTCTCGCCGTTGCGGCCCACCCCGATCGGGGCGATCACCGGGATGATCTCGGACGCGAAGAGCTGGCGCAGCAGCGAGGGATCGACCTCGACCGGCTCGCCCACGAAGCCAAGCTCGGGCTGGGCCGGGTCGCAGACCATCATGTTGGCGTCCTTGCCCGACAGCCCGACCGCGCGCCCGCCCTGCGAGTTGATCGCCTCGACGATGCGCTTGTTGACCCGGCCCGAGAGCACCATCTCGACCACCTCGACGGTCGCGGCATCGGTCACGCGCTTGCCGCGCACGAATTCGGACTGGATGTTCAGCTTGGCCAGCATCTCGTTGATCATCGGGCCGCCGCCATGCACCACGACCGGGTTCAGGCCGACCTGGCGCATCAGGACGATGTCGCGGGCGAAGCTGTCCATCGCGACGTCGTCGCCCATCGCGTTGCCGCCGAACTTCACCACCACGACCGCGTCGTCGTAGCGCTGGAGATAGGGCAGGGCCTGATTGAGCGTGCGCGCAGTGGCGATCCAGTCGCTGTCCATGATCGTCTGTCTTCTCATCCTTCGTGGCCTTTCCGGCAAGACGCGTCGATCCTTACGGCAAGCCGCCCGGTCTGCCAAGCGGCGGGGGCTTGTGCGGGGGCCTGCGGAAGCGCAGGTATGAAGGACGGGGCGACAAGGGGCCGACCATGGCACGCAACAGGGACGAGAAGGTGATGCTGCTGACCGGCGCCAGCCGGGGTATCGGACACGCGACGGTACAGCGGTTCAACCGCGAGGGCTGGCGGGTGCTGACCTGTTCCCGGCACCCCTTCCCGCAAGAATGCCCCTGGGGCGGCGGGGCCGAGAACCACATCCAGATCGATCTCGCCGATCCGAAGAACACGATGGAAGCGATCGAGGGCATCCGCGGCCTGCTCGACGGCAAGCTGCACGCGCTGGTCAACAATGCGGGCATCTCGCCGAAAGGGCCGGACGGCGGGCGGCTGAACACGCTCGACACCGACCTGCGCACCTGGGGCCAGGTGTTTCACGTCAACTTCTTCGCCTCCATCGTCCTCGCCCGGGGGCTGAAGGCGGAACTGGCGGCGGCGCAGGGCTCGGTGGTCAACGTGACCTCCATTGCCGGGGCGCGGGTGCATCCTTTCGCGGGTGCGGCCTATGCCACGTCGAAGGCCGCCCTGGCCGCCCTGACGCGCGAGATGGCGCATGACTTCGGGCCGCTGGGCGTACGGGTGAACGCGATTGCGCCGGGCGAGATCGAAACCTCGATCCTGTCGCCGGGCACCGAGAAGATCGTCGAGCAACTGCCAATGCGCCGCCTTGGGCAACCCTCCGAGGTCGCCGCGGCGATCTACTTCCTGTGCTCCGGCGAAAGCAGCTACATCTCTGGCACCGAGATCGAGATCAACGGCGCGCAGCACGTCTGACGGGAGGCGCGCGGCCCCGGGCGGTTTACTCCAGCCCGGCGATGATCCCGCGCAGGGTGCCGATCCCTTCGCCCTTTTCGGACGAGGTCACGATGATCTCGGGATAGGCCGCCGGGTGCGCTGCCAGCTTGCCGCGCACCTGGTCGAGGACCTTGTCGCGGTCCGCGGCCTTGATCTTGTCCACCTTGGTCAGCACCGTCTGGAATGTGACCGCCGAGCGGTCGAGCAGGGTCAGGATCTCTTCGTCCACCGCCTTCACCCCGTGCCGCGCGTCGATCAGCACGAAGACCCGGCGCAGGCTCGGACGGCCGGAGAGGTAGGCCTTGAGCAGCCGCTGCCATTTCTCGACCGTCGCCACCGGTGCCTCGGCAAAGCCATAGCCGGGCAGGTCCACGAGGTAGCGCGCGTCGCCGAGGGTGAAGAAGTTGATCTCCTGCGTGCGCCCCGGCGTGTTCGAGGCCCGCGCCAGTCCCTTGCGCCCGGTTAGCGCGTTGATCAGGCTCGACTTGCCGACGTTCGAGCGCCCGGCAAACGCGACCTCCAGGCGGTCGGCCGGCGGCAGGCCCGACATGGCGACCACACCCTTCAGGAACTCGACCGGCCCGGCGAACAGCTTGCGGCCGGTCTCCTCCAGATCCGGGTCGATCTCGGAGACGGGAAAGGGCAGGGGCATGCTCATGCGACGGGGTCTCCTGTCCGGATCAGGGCGCCTTCGATCACCTCGGCGTAAATGCCGAAGTCGGTGTGTCCCCAGCCCTCCTCCAGCGCGCCGAGCGTATCGGCATCGCGGCGCCCGGTCTCGGGGTTGGCCATCGTGGCCTTGCAGCGGGTGATCGGCTCGCGCCCGATCAGGACGGCGTCGCCGATACGGAACTCGCGTCCGATCCAGTCGACCTCTTCCCAGGGCGCGCTGCGCTCGACCCAGAGGTTGCCGCGCCAGCGGTGGATCGACAGGTCGCTGCGGCCCAGCTTCTGGGCCACGGCCCGGTGACTGGCCATGCCGTGCACGGCGACCCAGGCGTCGGGGACATCGGTCTGGGCCCGGCCAGCATGGTGGATCAGCCGCGTCGGGCGCGGGGCGTCTGCGGGCCAGATCGGGTCGAGCCACGCGATGAGCGCGCGTTCGTCCTCCGGCGCGTCGAGCCGCAGCGTCAGCTCGGGCCGGTCGGGATGGCGCAGCGTCAGGCGTCGCGCGACCTCGTCGAAGTGGCAGGTCACCGCCATCAGCGCCGGGCCGGTCACGCCCCTGAGGTAATTCGCCTTCTGCGCCCAGGGTCCGTCGAGATCGCTGGCCCGCGACCGCTCGTGCGCAACGGCAAAGGCGCGGTCCCAGGGAAGGACCGCGCCGGGGCTCAGGGTGACGGCGTCCAGTTCCTCGCGCCCGATCGCCTTCAGCGGGTGCCGGACGATCC
>JAUHZL010000173.1 GCA_030425945.1 Alphaproteobacteria bacterium
AGACCCCGATCGAGCGGGCCGAGTCGATCGAGCAGATGCGCCTGATCGAGCACGGGCGCCGCCTCTACTCGGTGCCGGTGGGCGAGTCGCTGCCCTCCGTCAACGAGCCGCACGAGGCGGAGATCGTGCTCGAACGGATCGAGACCGACCCGGTTCAGGCGGGCCTTCTGGCCCGTGTGCTGGCCGGCGGGCTCTGAGCCGATGAGCCACGAGCCGCCCTTCGTCACGCCCTGTCCCGAGCTGGCGCGGGTGAAGCTCCTGTGCTGCGACATCGACGGCGTGCTGACGGATGGCGGCCTCTACTATGCCGACGACGGCACGCGGTTTGCCCGGTTTCACGTGCTGGACGGGATGGGTCTGAAGCGCGTGCAGGCGGCAGGCGTGAAGCTGGCCTTCATCAGCCAGAGCCGCACACGCTACATCGAGACCCGCGCGCGCGACCTTGGCGTCGATTTCTGCCACACGGGGATCGAGGACAAGTCCGTCACCCTCGGGGCGATCCTGAACGACCTCGGCCTGGGCTTCGCGGATGCCGCGCATATCGCGGACGACGTCAACGACCTGAGCCTGCTGCGCGCAGTGGGCATGCCTGTGACGGTGCCCGATGGCCGTCCGGAGGTGAAGGAGGTCTGCCGCTTCCAGACGCGTGCACGTGGTGGAAATGGTGCCGTGCGGGAACTGTGCGAGGCGATCCTGGCTTCGCAGTCCGCCGCTGGGTGACGAAGGGGCAGGGCCGCACAGCGACCCCGCCGCCCGATCATATCGTCATCGCCGAGAAGCCGCCGTCGACGGCGATTTCTGCCCCGGTCACGAAGCCCGACGCATCCGACGCCAGCCAGATCAGGGCACCGGTCAACTCCTCCGGCTCGCCATAGCGCTTCATCGCCGTATGCCCGAGGATCGCGGCCTCGCGCTCGGGGGTGATGAAGTTCTTGCGGTTCCATTCGGTCGGGAAGAAGCCGGGACGGATCGCGTTCACGCGCACGCCGGTGGTGCCCCATTCGCGGCCGAGGTTCTGGGTCAGGTTCTTGATCCCGGCCTTGGCCACCGAATAGGCGAAGGCCTTCGACAGGGGCGGGCCGGCACTGGCCGAGCTGATGTTGATGATGCTGCCCTTGCCGTGCTCGAGCATGTGCGCGCCGAACACCTGGCAGCCGAGGAAGGTCGCGTTGATCTGGCTGTCGAGCACCCGCTTCCAGTCGTCGAGCTCGATGTCGAGATAGGGCGTCGGGGCGTTGATCCCGGCGCCGTTGACGGCGATCGACACCGGCCCGAAGGCCTCGACGGCCTGCGCCAGCGCGGCCTGGAAGTCGGCCTTGCTGGTGGCGTCGAGGGCAATGCCGATGGCCGCGCCACCCGCCTCTGTGATCTGGGTGGCAACGGCTTCGGCCTTCTCGACACGCAGGTCGGTGACGGCAACCTTGCAGCCCGCCCGCCCCAGCGCCCGGGCCATCTCGCCACAGAGATGGCCGCCCGCGCCGGTCAGGATCGCCGTGCGTCCGGCGATGCCGAACAGGTCTTCGACGTAGCTCATGCCTTGGCCTCCGCGATCACGCCGCGCATGGTCTCCGCCCATTTCCAGAGGATGAACAGGTCGCTGCCAAGGATGACGAAGGTGAAGCCCTGGTCAAAGGCGTCCTGCACGCGCTCCGGCGTCACGTCCGCGATCTGCGTGCAGCAGGACTTGCCGGCCCGCGCCGCGGCCTCGACGACCTTGCGGCCGGCCTCGCGCACCTTCGGGTGGTTCGTCTGGCCCGGCACCCCGAGCGACCCCGAGATGTCATAGGGTCCGACCATCACGCCATCGACTTCCGGATAGGCCAGAAGCTTGTCGATGTTCTCGACCGCGGTGATCGATTCGATCTGGAGGATCAGCGTCGAGCTGTCGTTCCACTCGGTGATGTAGCGGTCGAAATCGAAGCCGTAGCCATGGGCGCGGTTCACGCCGTAGCTGCGGCGCCCGACGGGCGGGAACTTCATCGCGGCGATCAGCGCCTCGACCTGCTCGGGCGTCTCGACCATCTGGATGAACATGCCGTCCGCCCCGGCTTCCAGCAGCGGCTTCACGATGTCGTTCGTGTGGCTCACCGGACGCGGCAGGCAGCAGGCGCCCTCGGACTGGGCGGAGGTGATGATCGTCTTCGCCTCGGTCAGCGAGATCGTCGTGTGCTCCATGTCGATCGCGATGAAGTCGAACCCGGCTTTCGCGAAGGTCTCGGTGATCGCCGGATCGGTGTAGGACACCCAGCCGCCGAACACGCGCTCGCGGTTCTGCAGCTTGGTCTTGAGCGCCTTGCGGCGGGCAAGGGCGGCGTCGTAGCTCATGCGCGTCCCTCCATCAGGGCCTTCACCACCGGGTGCAGGTGGACGAGGCCCACCAGCGTGCCGTTCGCGTCCACGACGGGCAGATCCCACACGCGCTTCGCTTCCATCAGCGCAACCGCGTCCGCGAGGCCCGAGTCGTGACGGACGCTGACCGGGTTCTGGGTCATGTGATCCGCCACGTCGTCCGCGAAGAAGGCGGCAAAGGGCTTCTGGACCTTCAGCAGCTTGCGCCGCACGTCGCCGTCGGTGAGGACGCCGACCAGCTTCCCGTCGCCGTCGACCACGGTGACGATGCCGAGCTTCGCGGCCGCCATCGCGTCGAGCGCTTCCTTGAACAGCGTTGTGCCGGGCAGGGCCGGGAACGACCCCATCGGCAGCATGACCTTGGAGAGGGCGGGGAGATCAGTCGCGGGGGTGGACATGGTCGTCGTCTCCGTATTTGGCGAGGAGCTCCTGCCGGAACAGGTGGGTGTCGCGCGCCTGCGACAGCACGAACTCGAGATACTGGATGTCCAGCACCGTGTTCGGATCCGACAGCGCGCTGTCGGGATCGTCGTGGGTCTCGCAGAACAGCGCGTCGATTCCCGCCGAGCAGGCCGCGCGCACCAGCGCCGGGATGAACTCGCGCTGACCGCCCGAGATGTTGCCCATCGAGGTCGGCATCTGGATCGAATGGCTGGCATCGAAGCAGACCGGCATGCCGGTTGTCTGGGCCATGATCGGGAAGCAGGTCATGTCGTTGACCAGCATGGAGTAGCCGAAGAACGTGCCGCGGTCGGTCAGAAGCACCTCGTCGCAGCCGAAGGCGGCCAGCTTGCGGACCGAGTTCTTCATGTTCCACGGGGACATGAACTGCCCCTTCTTCAGGTGCACCGGCCGCCCGGCCGAGGCCGCGGCCCGCAGGATCGAGGTCTGGCGACAGAGATAGGCGGGAACCTGCACGAAATCGACGACTTCGCCGGTCGCGTGGCCCCATTCCGGGACGGAGAAGTCCGAGGTCACGGGAACACCGAAGGTCTCGCGGACCTCCTGCAGGATGCGCAGGCCTTCCTCGATGCCGACACCGTGGAAGCTGTTGACCGAGGACCGGCAGTCCTTGTCGTAGCAGGCCTTGAAGATCAGCGGCACGCCGAGCTTGTCGCAGATGCCCTTCACCCGCTCCGCCATCATCAGCGTGTGGTCGCGGGACTCGATGGCACAGGGACCGCCGATATAGGCGAGCGGGTTGCCACCCCCGATCCTGACCGGCGTCACGTCGCCGTAGCCAACGGTGATTTCCTTAGTCGTGTAAGCCACCTTCTACCTTCCGCATTCCCACTGATCCGGGCGTTTCTCTCCGCCGAAACGCGCATAGCGCGTTCTGGCGGCATCCTCCACTGCTTTGCAGTACACATCTGCGGCCATCACGATTGGCAAGGTGACATGAGGACCCGAGTCTTGCCGCTCGACATTTCCGTGCATCTGCGGCAGCACCGAAACCCATGACGCCCATCGCACGCTTCGGACACCTCCTTGCCTTTGCGCCTATCGGCGGTTTCCTCGCCCTCGCGCGGCGGGTGCCTTACGAGCGGCGGTCGCGGCTCGGGCGGGCTTTCGGGCGGACGGCCTTCGCCCTCGTGCCGTCGTTCCGCCGCCGCATCCTGACGAACCTCGCCCTGATCTTCCCCGACATGCCGGAGCCGGAGCGCCGGGCGCTGGCCCGCCGCAGCGCTGCCAGCATCGCCGCCACGCTGACCGAGATTCTCTTCAACGAGGACCAGGCGAAGCACCATGTGCCGTTCGATCTGTCCGGTCCCGGTCTCGACGCCATCCGGGCGTCCGAGGCCGCCGGTAAGGGAGCCGTGATCGTCAGCGGCCATTTCGGGCAGTGGGACGCGGTGCGGCACGCGTTGAAGGAAGCCGGGCTCGAGACAGGGGCGATCTACCGGCCCAACAACAACCCATATTACGAGCCGCATTTCCTGCGCGGGATCGAAGCGGCCGGGCAGCCGATCTTCCCGCGTGGCTCGGACGGGTTGAAGGCGATGCTGCGGCATCTCAAGCGTGGTGGCCGGGTCGCGATTCTCGCGGATCAGCATTTCGACGAGGGCGTGCAGCTGCCGCTGCTGGGGCGTCCGTCCTGGACCACCCTGTCGCCCGCGCAGATGGCGCTGCGCAACGAGGTGCCGCTGGTGCCTGTCTGGGGCGTGCGGGACGATGCCCGTGGCCGCGTGTCCGTGATCTTCGATGCCCCGATCGATCCGGGCACACCTGAGGAGATGATGACCGCCTTCAACGCCCGGCTCGGCGCGCAGATCCTCGCCCATCCGGAGCAATGGCACTGGGCCCACCGGCGCTGGAAGCGCGGCTAGGCAAGCGGTCACGGACCCCGGCGCGACCGTTCGAGGAGGGCCGCGATCCGGGGTACGAAAGCGGCCCCCGGCCAGGCCCGGGTCCGCAGCACCGGGGTGTTCTCGGAGGCATCCGTGCGGCCCTCACGGAACACGATGTAGAGCCCGCTGGCGATCACGATGCTCACGCCGACCGCCGTGGCCGTGTCCAGCGACTCGCCGAAGAACAGCGCGCCGAAGATCACGGCCCAGATGATCTGGGAGTACTGCATCGGGGCAACCACCGCCGCCTCGGCCTGCCGGTAGGCGAAGATCAGGCACAGCATCGCGAGGAACGCCAGTACCGACATCGCCGCGAAGCCGCCGAGGTGCAGCAGCGGCACCGGCTTGTAGACGAACGGCAAAAGCGCGCCCATCAGCACGAAATTGGTCAGCAGCGGATAGATCAGCAGCACCGCCGACCGCTCGTCCCGTCCGATCTTTCGGACCACGACGGAACTCAGCGCGCCGAACACGGCGCAACCGAGCGCGGCCAGGTGCCCGAGCCCCAGCGCCGCCTCGCCCGGACGCAGCACGATCACCACGCCGATCAGGCCGACGATCACGGCAGCCCAGCGGCGCAGCCGCACGGTCTCGCCCAGGACCGGGATCGCCAGCACGGTGATCAGCAGGGGCGAGGAGAACAGGATCGCGTAGGTCTGCGCCATCGGCAGCACGGAGAAGGCGTAGAAGGCCGACAGGCTGGCCATCACCCCAGACCCGGTCCGCAGCGCGGTCCACCACGGGTGAACCGGGCGCAGGTTGCCGTCGTCGCGCTCGCCGATCATCTTCAGCGACAGCAGCGGGAAGCTGAACATGACGCTGAAGAAGATGATCTGGAACGGCGCGTAGATGCCGCCCAGCGACTTGACGATCACGTCATGCGTGGAAAAGAGCGCAAAGCTCAGAAGCGCCAGAAGCGCGCCTTTGAGCGGGGCTGAGGGAGTCGCCGTCATCGGTCTCGGTCCGTCTGTCCCTCGCGGGAGTGCCCTCACCGATAGCGATAACGGATGTCCGGCGAAAGGGGGCCGAAGCCCCCCGTCCCGGCGTCAGAGCGACGCGTCGAGCGCGGCGATCACGGCGTCGCCCATCTCGGTGGTGCTGGCCGGGGCCTTGTCGCCCGCCTGCATCAGGTCCGCCGTGCGCACGCCGTCGGCCAGGACCTTCTCCACGGCTTTCTCCAGCCGGTCCGCCTCGGCCCCCTGGTCGAAACTGTAGCGCAGCGCCATCGCGAAGCTCAGGATGCAGGCGCAGGGGTTTGCCTTGCCCTGGCCGGCGATGTCCGGGGCCGAACCGTGCACCGGCTCGTACAGGGCCTTCGGACGACCGTTCGCCATCGGCGCGCCGAGGCTGGCCGACGGCAGCATGCCCAGCGAGCCGGTCAGCATCGCCGCGAGGTCCGACAACAGGTCGCCGAACAGGTTGTCGGTGACGATGACGTCGAACTGCTTCGGCCAGCGGGTCAGCTGCATCGCGCCGGCGTCGGCGTACATGTGGCTCAGCTCGACCTCCGGGTATTCGGCGTCGTGCACTTCCTGCACCACGTCGCGCCAGAGAATGCCGGACTCCATCACGTTGGCCTTCTCCATCGAGCAGACCTTGTTGTTCCTCCGCTTCGCCAGCTCGAAGGCCGAGCGCGCCACGCGGGCGATCTCGCTCTCGGTGTAGCGCTGGGTGTTGATCCCGACCCGCTCGTTGCCTTCCTTGTGGATGCCGCGCGGCTCGCCGAAGTAGACGCCCGAGGTCAGTTCGCGGACGATCATGATGTCGAGGCCCGCCACCACGTCGGTTTTCAGCGACGAGAAATCCGCCAGCGCGTCGAAGCACTGGGCCGGCCGCAGGTTCGCGTAGAGGTCCATCTCCTTGCGCAGGCGCAGCAGGCCGCGCTCGGGCTTCACGCTGAAGTCGAGCTTGTCGTACTTCGGGCCGCCCACGGCACCGAGCAGGACCGCGTCCACCTCCTGCGCCTTCG